>JAEZEU010000541.1 GCA_023432885.1 Pseudomonadota bacterium
CAGCCGAAGGTCGTGCTGGAGAACCTGCTGCGCATCGGCCGGCGCGCCATCGTGTCCTTCCCCAATTTCGGCTTCTGGAAGATGCGGCTGCAGCTCCTGATCGGCGGCCACATGCCGCGCACGGAGAATCTGCCGGCGACCTGGTATGACACCGCCAACATCCATTTCTGCACCATCAAGGATTTCGTCGAGCTGTGCGACGCGATCAACGTCAAGATGGAGCGCGCGGTCGCGCTCGACCTCTACGGCCGTCCCGTGCCGTTGAACCTGCCCTGGTGGGTGTGGAACATGTTCGGCGAGCAGGGCGTGTTTTTGCTTAGCCGGGGGAAGTGACGGCGAGCAAATTGGACGCGTCAGGCCTGGAGCAGGGCCTGAGCGCCAACGTCTGCTTCTGACCCAAAGCAGACATCGGATGAGGAAGTAGGGTGCGCAAACATCTATCGCATTCAGAGGTTTGAGCTAACCAACATTTAGCGTTTCTCTGGTCGCATTGGGGATGACTACCCGTCTAATTGGGTTCGGCATCGAGCAGGAACACTGTGGCTGAGGGGACTCTGATGAGCAGTTGGTTCTGGAATTTCCAGTGCGAGTGGCCGGGCATTCGAGCCACATAGGCCGGCGAGATGAAGCGCCTCGTATTGATTGTCCTTGCATTCTTGGTTGCCTTCGGAGTTGGCCTGTTCGTACTTCAGACGGTAACGTCGACGAAGACGTTTACGCACAGGTACAAGCTCACCCTGACCATTGACGCAAATGGCGCGAAGCGTAGTGGCTCGAGCATCATTGAGGTGAATTGGATCGAGCAGCCGCAAAAGGTGCTCCCCATACCTGTTCCTCGGTTTGTTGCGCGGGTGGCCGGCGACGCTCCGGTTGTAGAGTTGGATAACGGAGGCGCAATTGTCGCGACGCTCATGCGCGCCGATCCGTCTTATCGGCCGACGCCGCTAGAGTACCTGGTAGCGAAGGCGTTTCGCCTCGCCGACAGCGACGCAAGCATACCGGATCTTGAGCGCCAAACCGGCATGAGGATTCTGTCGGGCAACGAAATTCCTCCCCTGGTGTACTTCAGTGATCGCGACGATCCGAAGACGGCGAGGTTGGTCCATCAGCCGATCTCGCCCGGCGACAGCCTCGCTCCCGGCGTGACATTTGTCGACGCAACAATCGAAATGACTTCCGCCCCTGTCACGCGGACTCTGGAGCAGGGCCTACCGTGGTGGTCACGCCCGGACAGACCCGCATCGGTCGCTCGGCGCGCGTGGCTCCAAGGCAACATGAAAGGCGAGGCGGTCGAACCCGAGAGTCTTTTCCGGAGGTAATAATGATCGATCAATGTCGACCCTCAGCAGTACTCGGGGCCGGACTCCCACAACACGGGTACAGTCTCTGGCCTCGCTTTAGATGGATCACCAATCACACAGCTGAAACACTGAGCGAGGTCGGCTTGTGGCCCTGAGCCGACTTAGGAGGCAGGCATTGAGCTTAACGTCCTGCCGCATTCACACGGTCGCGCTAACCAACATTTAGCACTTCTTGGGCTTACATCCGTAGTTAATTGCAACCGGAGGTCGGTCCGATGGCAATCGCCTTGGCGGTGGTAGGAACGATGGCGGCCAGTTTCGCGGTCGACTTGTTGCGACTTCCTAAAGGTTATCGGCAAGCTCTCCGCGTACTTGTGATGATGATCGGCATTTGGTGCGCGGTAAAGTTAGGTCGCGTACTGAGCTGGCTTACCGATAGGACGGTGCGGTCATGCTCCGAGCCCGAAGCTACGCTTGGCTTGGATTTGCCCTATTACTCGTCGGGGTCTTTGGAGGCCGCCTTGCGGAATGGCTGATGACCGGTCGGCTTCTCGTGGCCAATCGCATCCTGCCCCTGCACTACATCACGCTCTCCGGGGATCCAGTCGAGTTCCTAATGGGGTTGGCTTTACATTTGTTTATGGTCTGCGCTGGCCTGATGTTGATGGTAGCGGCGATCAAGGGGCAGTAGCGGATGAGCGGCCCGCTGAACTCGGTCTATTCCACAACTCTCGCATGGCTTGGCCTTGCCGCCATCTGCGTTGCTCCAGCCATCATCGCGGCAATTTATGGACGCGGCAGGCACGTCATCGGAGCAGCACTGTGCTCGTTCTTCGCGGTCCTCTTGCTCATTCCCATCGTGAATGGCTGGTTGCTCCTGTTCATGGCTCGCGGTGGCCTCCCCTTGCCCGTGTATTTGTACGCGGCAAGGTTCTCGATCGGCTTAGCGATGCTCAGTACGGTGCTCATGGTTTTCGCCATCTGGCAGCAACGACGGCACGGCGAGAAGGAATAGGACGGTCCGTCGTCAGCTTCTGGCCCTTAGCGGACATGCCTTCGTCTTCCGCCGATGTCCGGTTTCGGGGCCGAAATGGACATCAGCTGTCTGAGTCGGGAAGGGACATTAATGAGTGCACGCCTTAGACCGGCGCGTGCACCATCGACCTCGGATCGCGCACGGGCCAGCGGCCGGCTTCCACCAATGCGATGAAGCGCTCCACCATTTCGTTGAATAGCGCCGGCTCCTCCAGGTTGAGCACGTGACCCGCCTTCGGGAAGAAGGCGAGACCCGCGGCCGGCAGATGCTTCTTCAGGAACAGGCTGGGCTCGATGCAATTGTCATCCTCGTCGCCGCACAGGATCAATGCCGGCGTCGGCACTTTCCGGATCGCGTCCGTCATGGTGTAGATCGAGGGACGGCCGCCCTGGAAGCTGCGCATCGTATTCGCCGAGCCCCTGGCGTCGTGGCGGGCCAGCGCGGCATAGAAGTCGGCGTGTCCGCGCGGGTCCTTGAGCAGGAAGGGAATCCGGCTCGGCGCCTCGCGCGTCAGCTTGGCGACCTCGGCTGAACCGATCGTCTCGTATTGTTCGGCATTGGCGCGGCACTGCGCACGGAAGGCGTCGAGGTTCTCGAGGCTGGAGCCGGAGCCGACGGCGGCGAGCGTCATCGACAGCGCGCGTCCGGGGGCGTTGAGGCCGACCTGCAGCGAGGAGTAGGAGCCCATCGAGAGGCCGACGAAGTGCGCCTGGTCGATCTTGAGGTGATCGAGCACGGCGAGCGCGTCGGTATAGAAGTGCTTGTAGGTGTAGACCTCGGCGGTCGGCGGCACATCCGACGGCGAATAGCCCCGCGCCGAATAGGCGATGCAGCGGTGGCCGCGCGAGAAGTAGCGCATCTGCGGCTCCCAATTGGTGTGGTCGGCCGCGAATTCGTGAAGGAAGATGATCGGCGTTCCGCTTCCGGCCTCCTCGAAATAGAGACGGACATTATCCTTGGCGACGGCATAGGGCATTGCGGGGTCCTCTTTCCAAAACCGAGCTGAAAATTGCAGTTAACGCTCGCGGCCGCAATGCGGCAGGCCTGATCATTTTTCGTCACCGAATCTGCGCGGTATCGCCCGGGAATCGTTCCCGCACCGCCACATAATATCTTGCTGTCGCCACACCGGCTGACAAAACGCGCCTCGGCTCCGCGCGCCAGCGCGAGGCCGGGGACGGGGGTATCTACAAAGGAATGACTATGCTTCGTATGGTTGCGTTCTGCCGGCCTTTTGCGGCGCTGGCACTGTGTTCCGCGGCAATCGCCGTATCGATCTCTCCGGCTTCGGCCCGCCCGCAACATGGCGCAAGCGGCTCCGCCCACGCCTATCATCACACCGGCCATCACGCGCAAGGGCATCAGGTCCGGCATCGTTCCGCGCACCATCGCCGTGCCGCGCGGCAATCGCGCTCCGAACGAAGCGTGGCGCGGGCGCGGATCCGCGGCAGCTATGCCAGCATCGCGCCCTCTGCGGTCGGCCCCGGTATCGTGGCCTCATCCGGATCCAGCCTCGTGGCCGAAGCGCGCCGTCATCTCGGCGGCAACCCGACCGGCCGCGGCAGCCTGTGGTGCGCCCGGTTCATGAACATGGTGCTGCAGCAGACCGGCCATCGCGGCACCGGCTCCGACAAGGCGAGCTCGTTTGCCAGTTACGGTACGCGCGTTTCCGGGCCGCAGGTGGGAGCGATCGCAGTCATGCGCAGAGGCCGCAGCGGTGGCCATGTCGGCATCATCACCGGCGTCGATGCCTCGGGCAATCCGATCATGATTTCCGGCAACAACGGCAACCGCGTCCGCGAAGCGCCGGTATCGCGCGGGCGCATTTACGCCTACGTCATGCCGAACTGACGGGCGATCGGCTAGTCGATCTCGGTAACCTCGACGGCGATTGCGACTTCAGTGTTCGTGATACGATCGAGGCTTCCATAAACTCGTCATGCCCGGCCGTGTGCCGGGCATCCACGTCTTTGCTTCCAGTATGCAGGAAGACGTGGATGGCCGGGCCAAGCCCGGCCATGACCATATGGAGAGGTTGGCGCCAAAGTTCGCTGCGCGATTGCCCCACGGGGAAGGGGACACGCGGCAGATGCGCGACCTTGACCGAGTGCCCCTGATTTGCCCGACGCGTCAAGCGTCCTGACAGGGACCATTCGCCGATCCCGCTACTTTGCATGGGGTTGTTTTCGACATTCTTGCTACAGCAGCTTGACCTGCTCCGCGGCAATGTCGTCTCCGACGGCAATCGTGCCGCCGGCGGTCACCTCGGCATAGACGCCGCAATCGCTATGGCCGAGCCTGCGCTGCAGTGCCGGCGGAATGGCGAGGTCACGCTCGGCGGTGTCCGGATCGACATTGACGGCGGCGCAGCGGACGATGCGCTTGACCACCTTCAGCCTGGTCTCGCCGATCGCGAGCGTCCGTTCGAGCAGGTCGAGTTCGGACCAGGCCGGCCAGCCCTCGACATAAACGTTGGCCCGGAAGCGCAGCGGATTGACCGGTGCGCCCACCATGTTCTCGATGGCGCGGACGCTCGAGAGGTTGATGATCGAGACGACCTTGCGGGCGACATCGGAAAAGCTGTGGCCCGGGCTCGACAGCACCTTGGGCGGCCCCTTGATCTGGCCGGCAAAGGCGACCCTTAAAAAGTTCTCGACCGCGGCCCGGCCTTCGCTGGTCTCCAGGTCGCCTTCGGCGGCGACCTTGCCGTCATGACGGATGGCCAGGACGTTGGTCGCATCGTCAAAATGGGTGCGCAGGCCGGCGAGCCATTCGTCCCGCATCAGCATCAGGAAGTGCGGCTTGGCGAGCCAGGCGGGCGCCGCCGGGTCGAAGCCGGAAGGGCCGTTCTCGATCGCGTAGCGGCGGTCCGCCGGCACGGTCTGGCCGGGCGCCAGCGCCGTGCTCGACAGGGGCTCAGGGGTCAGGCCTTTGACGGGGTAGCGGTAAAGGCCGACGATCTTGGCTGGGGCGAAGGGCTTGGTCATAGGGTTTTTTTAAGAGATTCCCGAGGTCCGCGCCACGCTCGCGATTTTGTGAGCGGGTCCCTTCCGCTCTAGGAACCCCGTGCCCATATCTGCGTCAAGCCTATCGAGGCGACGACCGCGGTCGGTTGAGGAATGTCAACGCGGACCCGCGGATACCCAATGAAGATGCCGCGATCGTGCCTCAGGGGCGGTCGAGGCATGCCGAGGGAATTCAAGCAATGAATATAGAAAAATACACCGAACGTTCGCGCGGCTTCATCCAGTCAGCACAATCGCTCGCCATGCGCGATGGCCATCAGCAGTTCTCGACGCTGCATGTGCTGAAAGTGCTGCTCGACGACAATGAGGGGCTGGCGAGCGGCCTGATCGACCGCGCCGGCGGCAATTCCCGCGCCATCCTCAAGGCGACCGAGGACGCGCTGAACAAGCTGCCGAAGGTCTCGGGCAGCGGCGCCGGACAGATCTATCTCGCCCCGGAACTGGCGCGCGCCTTCGATGCTGCCGAAAAGGCCGCCGAAAAGGCCGGCGACAGCTTTGTCACCGTCGAACGGCTCCTGCTCGGGCTTGCGCTCGACAAGAACAGCGAAGCCGGCGGCATCCTGAACAAGGGCGGCGTCACCGGGCAAACTCTCAATGCGGCGATCGAGGCCCTGCGCAAGGGCCGAACCGCGGATTCCGCCACCGCCGAAAACGCCTATGACGCGCTGAAGAAATATGCCCGCGACCTGACCCAGGCCGCGCGCGATGGCAAGCTCGATCCGGTGGTCGGCCGCGACGAGGAAATCCGCCGCACCATCCAGGTATTGTCCCGCCGCACCAAGAACAATCCCGTGCTGATCGGCGAGCCCGGCGTCGGCAAGACAGCCATCGTCGAGGGCCTCGCGCTGCGTATCGTCAACGGCGACGTGCCGGAGAGCCTGAAGGACAAGAAGCTGCTTTCGCTCGACATGGGCGCGCTGATCGCCGGCGCGAAGTACCGCGGCGAGTTCGAGGAGCGGCTGAAGGCCGTGCTGCAGGAAGTCATCTCCGCCGAGGGCAGCATCGTGCTGTTCATCGACGAGATGCATACGCTGATCGGAGCCGGCAAGGCCGACGGCGCGATGGATGCGTCCAACCTCCTGAAGCCCGCGCTGGCGCGTGGCGAACTGCACTGCATCGGCGCCACCACGCTCGATGAATACCAGAAGCATGTCGAAAAGGACGCGGCGCTGGCCCGGCGCTTCCAGCCGATCTATGTCAGCGAGCCCACGGTCGAGGACACCATCTCGATCCTGCGCGGCCTGAAGGACAAGTACGAGCAGCATCACGGCGTGCGTATCACCGACTCCGCGCTGGTCGCCGCCGCGACGCTGTCGAACCGTTACATCACTGACCGCTTCCTGCCCGACAAGGCCATCGACCTCATGGACGAGGCGGCGGCGCGGCTGAAGATGCAGGTCGATTCCAAGCCGGAAGAGCTCGACCTGCTCGATCGCGACATCATCCGCCTGAAGATCGAGCAGGAGGCGCTGAAGAAGGAAAGCGATCCGGGCTCGAAGACCCGGCTGCAGACGCTGGAGAAAGAGCTTGCCGATCTCGAGGAGAAGTCGGCGGCGCTGACGGCGCGCTGGAGCAAGGAAAAGAGCAAGCTCTCGGATGCGCAGAAGATCAAGAGCGAGCTCGACGCCCTGCGCATCGAGCTTGCCAACGCGCAGCGCCGCGGCGAATTCCAGCGCGCCGGCGAGCTTGCCTACGGCAAGATCCCGGAGCTGGAGAAGAAGCTCGCGGCGATCGAGGCCAACGAGGCTACCGGGCAGATGATGGAGGAGGCGGTCACCGCCAACCACATCGCGCAGGTGGTGTCGCGCTGGACCGGCGTGCCCGTCGACAAGATGCTGGAAGGCGAAAAGGAAAAGCTGCTCAAGATGGAGGACGCGCTTTCCAGGCGTGTCGTCGGCCAGGCCGAGGCCGTGCGTGCGGTGGCAACCGCCGTCCGACGTTCGCGCGCGGGCTTGCAGGACCCGAACCGGCCGACCGGCTCGTTCATGTTCCTGGGCCCGACCGGCGTCGGCAAGACCGAGCTCACCAAAGCGCTTGCAGAGTACCTGTTCAACGACGAGACCGCGATGGTCCGCATCGACATGTCCGAATACATGGAGAAGCACTCGGTGTCCCGCCTGATCGGCGCGCCTCCGGGCTATGTCGGCTATGACGAGGGCGGCGCGCTCACCGAAGCGGTACGGCGGCGGCCCTATCAGGTCGTGCTGTTCGATGAGATCGAAAAAGCGCACCCGGATGTCTTCAACGTGCTGTTGCAGGTGCTCGATGACGGCCGCCTGACCGACGGTCAGGGGCGCACCGTGGACTTCCGCAACACACTGATCATCATGACTTCGAATCTCGGTTCGGAGTTCCTGGTGAACCAGCCGGAGGGCGAGGATACCTCCGCCGTGCGCGAGCAGGTGATGGGAATGGTGCGGGCGCATTTCCGCCCCGAATTCCTCAACCGCGTCGACGAGATCATCCTGTTCCACCGCTTGCAGAAGAGCGAGATGGGCCGGATCGTCGAGATCCAGTTCGCGCGGCTCACGAAGCTGCTGGAAGATCGCAAGATCACACTGACGCTCGATGACTCCGCGCGCGACTGGCTTGCCGAGAAGGGCTGGGATCCCGCCTATGGCGCTCGCCCGCTGAAGCGCGTGATCCAGCGCAATGTGCAGGACCCGCTCGCCGAGATGATTTTGGCGGGCGACGTCGCCGATGGGGATACGGTGAACATCTCCACCAAGGGCAACGTGCTCAGCTTCAATGGCAAGCCGGCCCAGACCGCCGACATCGCCCAGTTCGAGGCGCCGGTGCCGAAGCGGAAGCTCAATTAATTGAGAACGCACTTCTAAGTGAGAACGCCCTTCGCGCCAAAGCGCGGAGGGCGTTTTCAATTGGCGAGGCTTCTAGCCGCGCCTTCAGGACGGACTGGCAGGTGTGACTCCGCCCTCGTCCTCCTCGTCAGGCTCGATCTCCGACAGGAGATCGATGAGTTCACGGACCCGGCCTGTTGCCAGCGGCTTGCCGGCATTGATAAGCGGCTCGTCGTTGGCGATCCAGGCCTTGGCTTCCGCCAGTTCCTCCACCGTCGCGCCGGTTCCGATGATCTGTGCGATGGTGACGTCATCGACCCGACCGATCGCTGTGATGACGTCTTCTCGTGTAATGCGATTCATCGCTTTCTCCGCGCATCACACAACGCACCCGCCGCCTGCCATGGCGGTGGGGCGAGGTGTGATTTGTTTCAGCGACCCGTTGTCAGGCGGGGCGGGTTCTGGCTCGTTATCCAGATTTCAATGGCGGCCAGGACTGCCACGAGGATGCCAATCACCACATGAACCGTCATTTCGGTGGTTCTTGCGTGGAAGCCCAGCACCCAGGGCGAAATAACCGCCCACAATCCCACTATCAGGTTGAGCCATTCCTCCCAGACCGCGAAGGCGGACAGGGCCGCAATTGCCAGCACGGCGATGATGATGCCGACGATCATGGCATTCTGAGAGGGCCTTCCGGCGTCGAAGTTCCAGATCCAGGGCGACGCGAACAAGATGGCGCCAAGGACCAGATTTCCGACGTCGCACAGTTTTGCGTTCGTCCAATTTTCCATGACTTCCTCCTCTGCTTTGGAGGGCTACCCCAGTCATAACTCGGGCCGGATGGACACTGTTCCGGTGCGAGGATGCTGGGTCGCGACTGTCGACTTTCTAACGAGTAGCGGCATGGCGGAGGTCGGGCCGCCGGAATGCTTGCCCGGGACAATGCTCGGGAATTCAGGAACCGTCCGATGCGCACACCGTTTCCGGGACCTTCGCCTCGAAGCTCAGCCGTGGAGATGGCACGCGACTGCACGGCCGGGTGCGGCTTGCCGCAATTGCGGCTGTTCGGTCTTGCACCGTGCCATCACGCGCGGGCAGCGGGTGTGGAAGGCGCAGCCCGGCGGGGGGCGTAGCGCGCTGGGGACTTCGCCCGAGATCACCGTGCGGGGACGCCTGGCTTCTACTTCGGGATCGGCGACGGGAACCGCGGCCATCAGGGCGTCGGTATAGGGGTGCAACGGACTTCGGTATAGCTCGTCACGGTCGGCGATCTCTACGAGGCGGCCGAGATACATCACGGCGATCCGGGTCGAGATGTGGCGCACGACCGCCAGGTCGTGGGCGATGAAAAGGTAGGTCAGTCCGAGCCGCTCCTGCAGGTCCATGAACAGGTTGATCACCTGGGCCTGGATCGAGACGTCGAGCGCGGAAACCGGCTCGTCCGCAATGAGCAGGCTGGGCTCCAGTGCAAGGGCGCGGGCAATGCCGATGCGCTGGCGCTGGCCGCCGGAGAATTCGTGCGGGTAGCGGTCGGCCATGTCGGGCAGCAGGCCGACCGAGGCAATCAGCCCAGCGATCTTTTCACGCGTCGCCTTCCTGTCGGCGTCTAGCCCGTGGACGGCCAGGGGCTCGCCGACGATGTTGCGGATCGTCATGCGCGGGTTCAGCGAGCCATAAGGATCCTGATAAACCATCTGCATGCGACGGCGGACATTGAGCAGCTCCGCTCCGCGATGTGGAGCGATGTCCCGGCCTTCGAAGACAATGCGGCCGGCGGTCGGCGTCAGCATGCGCAGCACCGCAAGGCCAGTGGTCGACTTGCCCGAGCCGCTTTCGCCGACGAGGCCGAGGGTCTCGCCGCGGCGGATCGTGAAGGATACGCCGTCGACGGCTTTTACAGTGGCGACCTGACGCTGGATGATGATCCCCTTGGTGACGGGGAAATGCACCTTCAAATCCTCGACGCGGAGGATCGGCTCGGGCGAGGCGGTTTGCGGGAGCGCGTCAGACATCGGCAAAGCACGCCTTGGAATGACGATCCCCGACCTGGACCAACTCGGGGCGCGCCGTTCGGCACTGTTCTGTGATGGCGCGGCAGCGCGGGCCGAACGAGCAGCCCACGGGAAGGCTGGCCAGATCCGGGGGCTGGCCTTCGATCGGCATCAGCCGCGTGCGGCCGCCGCCGTCGAGCCGCGGCACGGACGCCATCAGGCCGGAGGTATAGGGATGTCTTGGCCGGGCATAGAGTTCGCGCGCCGGCGCTACCTCGACGATGCGGCCGCCATACATGACGGCGACACGGTCCGCGTAGCGCGCGACCACGCCTAGATCGTGGGTGATCAGAATCAGCGACGAGCCCGTTTCGCGCGTCAGTTCCTTGAGCAGATCGAGGATCTGCGCCTGCACGGTGACGTCGAGCGCGGTGGTCGGCTCGTCGGCGATGATCAGCCGCGGCGCGCAGGCGAGCGCCATCGCGATCATCACGCGCTGGCGCATGCCGCCGGAATATTGGTGCGGGTAGGAATTGAGCCGGCTGGCCGCATCAGCGATGCGCACTCGGCCGATCAGCTCGGTGGCCGCCTCGTAGGCCTTGGTCCATGCCGTGCCGCGGTGCAGGTTGATCGGCTCGGCCACCTGCAGCCCGACGGTGAGGGCCGGATTGAGCGATGACATCGGCTCCTGGAAGATCATGGCGATCTTGTTGCCGCGCACCGCACGGATGCCGGGATCGTCGAGCTTCAGGAGATCCACCCCGTCGAAGATGATCTCGCCGCTCTCGATCCGGCCGGGCGGGCTCGGGATCAGGCGCAGCACCGATAGCGCGGTCACGCTCTTGCCCGAGCCGGACTCGCCGACGATGGCAAGCGTCTCGCCGGGATCGACACGAAAGGAGACCTCATCGACCGCCGTCACGGTCCCGCGTTCGGTGCGGAACCGCGTGGTCAGGCCTTTGACTTCCAGCAGCGGGGACGTCATCGCTCGAAGCCCGCCGCTCAGTAGCCCATCTTCTTCTTCATTTCCTGGTCGATCCAGATGCGAGCATAGATCGGACCCGGGCGCACCGCGCCGGCGCGCAGCTCGCCGCCATAGTTCTTCACCCACGGCCACCACGCCGTGTAGATGTAGGGCGTCGGGAGCCAGATGTAGGGCGCCTTGTCGAGAATCTCACGCGTCATGTCCTTCAGCATGGCCTGGCGCTTGCCCTCGTCTGGCTCCTGATAGGCCGCATCCATCTTCTTGTCGTATTCGGGGTCGTTCCACTGCGAGGGATTCCAGACCTGTCCCTTCACGAAGCTCTTGCGGATCGTGGTGGTCGGATTGGTGTGGCCGTTGTTCATGAGGTAGCCGGGCGCATTGGTCTTGCTGGTCATCGCCGAAAGGAACGCGGCATATTCCATTGGCTGGATTTCCAGCTTGACGCCGACCTGCTCGAGATAGGCCGCGATAAGCGGCAACAGATCCATGTGATCGGGAGAACAGGAACACACCTGTACCTTGAAGGAAAAACCATTGGGGTAGCCCGCCTCGGCTAAAAGTTTCTTGGCCTTCGCCGGATCGTAGGTGAACAGCTCCTTGACTGAAGCCGGCATCGCCTCCAGCGGCTCGAAATAGCCGAAATAGTCCGGATGCTGCGGATAGCCGAACAACTCGGCGTTGCCGCCGTAATAGTCCTTGACGATCTCCTGCTTGTTGACCGCCATGTTGAGTGCCCGGCGGACGCGGACGTCGTCGAAGGGCTTGGTGTCGACGCGCATGGCGAGGAACTGGCCGCTCATCGACAGCCATTTCGACCATTGCAGTTGCGGCGCGTTCTTCTTCAATTCGTCCACCGCTGACCAGCGGATGCTTTCGAGGATGTCGAGCTTGCCGGTGCGTAGCGCCGTGAGGAAGGTCGCCTCGTCCTTGATGGTGCGGTAGACCACCTTGTCGAGCAGCGGCAGCTTCATCTCGACGCCGTTGATCTTGTCCTTGTCCCAGTAATTCGGGTTCTTCACATACGTGTTTGAATTGCCCTGCACGTAATCGGCGAGCATGAAGGGGCCGGTGCCGTTGACGTTCTTCCAATTGCCGGCGCCCGCGTCGGCGACTTCCTTCGGGATGATGCCGGAATAGTAGCCCCAGCCGAAGCGGTAATCCCATTCGGCGTTGTAGTTCTTGAAGGTGAACACCACGGTGTGCTTGTCGGTGGCCTCGACCTTTTCCAGATGATCGAAATAGCCGGCGATTTTCTTGGGGCTCTTGTCGAGGCGGTTGAAGTTGTTGACGACGTCATCGGCGACGAATTCGCGCGCCGCCATCACGCCGGGCTTTTCCGGGAACATTATGCCCTTGCGCAGCTTCACTTCCATCCGAAGCGGGTCCTTCTTCCACTCCCAGCTTTCGGCGAGCTCCCCGCGGATGGCGTCGCTCGGTAGCCACGCGTCGGCGTAGAAGCGGTGCTTGCCGCCCAGCCGTGCCGACTTGGAGAGATCCGCGGCGAAGAGCTGTTCGTAGACGGCGCCGGTGTCGTGATTATGCTTCCAGTTCCAGTCGGCATTGTCCCAGGACAGCGCCGACAGCGTCACATAGACGGTGCCGATTTCCAGCGTGCCGCCGGGCTTCGGCGGCTGTTCCGACTGCGCCGATCCGGGACTTGCGAAGGCGAGCGTCGCGGCGATCGACGCCGCCGCGAGCAGCGCGGTCCTGAAATTTTTCATGGCTTTCCTCCCGTTTTTATCGATTGAACTATCGCGAGCCGCGCATGCGCGGATCGAGAAGATCACGCAGCGCATCTCCGAACACGTTGGTGGCGTAGACGACGACGGTCAGGCACAGGCCGGGCGCCAGTGCCAGCCACGGTCCCTGGAACATGAAGGTGCGGCCGGAGCCCGACAGCATGCCGCCCCAGGTCGGGGTCGGCGGCGGCACGCCGAGGCCGAGGAAGGACAGGCTTGACTCCGCGAGGATGACGGTGCCGACACGCGTCGTGAACAGCACGATGATCGGCGGCATGATGTTGGGCAGGATGTGGCGCCACAGGATGCGGCCGGTAGAGGCGCCGATCGACTGGGCTGCGTGCACGTACATATTCTCGCGCACGGAGACCACGGCGGAGCGGATGATGCGGGAGCCGGCGATGCCGAGCAGGCAGCCGAGCGTGAAGATGATCTGCGGCACGCCCGGCCCCAGCACCGAGACGACTACGAGCAGGATAATGAGGTCGGGAAAGCTCATCCACGCATCGACAAAGCGCTGCACGACCATGTCGATTTTGCCGCCCAGATAGCCAGTGACGATGCCGACCACGATCGAGATGATGGTCGCAAGCGTCGCAGTCGTGAATGCGATGATGACGGAGATCTGAGCCCCATAGAGGCAGCGCGAGAGCATGTCGCGCCCGAGATTGTCGGTGCCGAACCAGTGCGTCCAGGAGGGCGCCATCAGCCGGCTGCGCGGCGAGATCTGGTTCATGCCATAGGGTGCCAGCACGTCGGCGAAGATTCCGCAGAGCAGGAACAGCACGAAAATGACGCCGCCGGCCGCACCAAGCGGCTTCTCGCGGAACAGGCGGACGATGAAACGGACGACGCTGTTGCGCTCCTTGCGGGCAGTCGTGGCGGGAATGTCGATCGCCAGCGTCATCAGCGGTATCTCACCTTGGGATCGAGCAGGCCGTAGGAGAGATCGACCACGAGATTGATCAGCATGACGCAGAAGCCGATGACGAGAGAAACGCCGGTGATGATCGGATAGTCACGTTGGCTGATGGCATCGAGCAGCAACAGGCCCATGCCGGGGATGACGAAGATCTGCTCCACGATGACGGCGCCGCCGATCAGGATGGGCGCCTGCAGGCCGATCAGGGTCACCACGGGAATCAGCGCGTTACGCAGCGCATGCCGGACCACGACAAGTTGTTCGGAAAGGCCCTTGGCCCAGGCGGTGCGGATATAGTCCTGCCGCAGCACTTCAAGCATCATGGTCCGCGTCAGGCGCATGGTAATGGCCGAGAGCGCCATGCCGAGGATCAGCGCCGGCAGGATCATCTGCTTCAGATTTTCCAGCGGATGCTCGGTGAAGGGAACGAACTTCACTTGCGGCGACCAGCCCCACCAGATCGAGGGGAACACCATAACCATGGTGCCCATCCAGAAGCTCGGCACCGCGAGCATCAGGATTGAGAAGGAGCGGGTGAGATAGTCGCCGGCCGTGTCCTGCCGAATGGCGGAATAGATGCCGATCGGAATTGCAGTCGAGAGCGCCACGATCATCGCCATCAGGCCGAGTTGGAAGGTGACGGGCAGGCGCGCGGCGAGGAGTTCCCGCACCGGCGTGTTCTGCCACAGCGAGTTGCCGAAATCGGCATGCAACAGGATGCCGCCCACCCAGGAAAAATATTGCTGCCACATCGGCCGGTCGAGTCCAAGTGTAGTGACCAGCTGCTCGCGGGTAAGCTTGTCGGCGCCGACGTCGTTTTGCGCCAGCATCAGGTCGATGATGCTGCCGGGCACGAGGCGGACGATGACGAAGACGATAAGGCTTGCGAAGAACAGCGCCGGCACCAGCGCCAATAGCCGCCGCGCAATATATGCCTGCATCCCGCGTTCCGCCCTCGTCTTATATCGCGAGAGTGGACTCCGTTCGAGGCGCCTGCAAGCCTTATCGTGTCGACTTCGCTGCGACCATTGGCGTCGGCACAGCAACCGCGAGATCGAGATCATCAGTTGCATTCCGCACCGCGGAAACAGTGCTGCGCGGAATGCTTCAGATGGGGAATTATTTCTTCGTCACCTTGTAGATCGCGTTCTCGATGTCGGAAGAGAAATAGATCGTCCCGGAATCTCCTACGCCGACGCCGGTCGGCGTGTGGGTCGGCAATCCATTGGGTGCGCCGGCAAGGCCGATCGGCAGGTTGCCGGCGATTTCCGTCACGGCTCCCGTCTGCGTGTCGATCGACACGAGGCGCTTTGCACCGACTTCGGCTACCACAAGCTTGCCGTCAGGCGCCATCGCGATGCCCTCGGGCATCTTCAGATCCCTGGCGACAACGGTCCTCTCGCCATTGGTTGCGATCCTGGAAACGAGACCTCCGAAAGCCTCCGTCACGTAGACGCTGTCCTTGCCGGCGGTTACCATCCCGACCGGACCCTCGAGGCCGCCGATTACGGCCGTGCGTTCCTTGCCGTGCTCGCCACTGGCGCGGATCAGCGACTTGCTGCCGAGCTCATTGACGAGGAGACTGCCGTCCTCGAGCATGATCGCGTCGTGGGGCGCCTTGAAGTCGTGCAGCATGTCGCGTGTCTTTCCACTCTTGCGATCGATCACCTGCACCGTGCCGGTGAACCAGCTCGACAGCACGACGGTGTCGCCTTTGGCCGTCGCGCTCATCGGATATTCCAGCGTCACGCCGTCGGCATGCATGCGTGCGACTTCCGAGACTTCGCCGGTCGCGCCATCGACGGTGCGGTAGGCGAAAAGGTCGGCCACATGAATCGTATCCTTGCCGCCGTCGGTAATGACGGCGATGCCGCTGGGCAGCGCCAGCTTGCCGATGATGGCTTGTTTCGCCACGCCCGTCGCGGGATCGACTTCCTGGATGCCGTTGTCGGCCATGTTGGAGACGAAGATGCGGTCCTTGTCGTCGATCGCAAGATTGTCGAGCGAGGGCTTGAGTTGCGCGACGATTTTCCTGTCGCCGGTCTTCGTATCGACCTTCACCAACTGGCCCAGCGCGGTATCGACGACAAAAAGGTTGCCCTTTGAATCGAAATTGACGGCGGCGGGTATCTTGAAGCCGTCGGCTACGACGGAAAGCTCACCCTTGTCGACATCGACTTTGGCGACCTGGCCCTTGAACCACAGCGGACCATAGAGCCTGTCATCGGGACCGAACTCGAAACCGTTAAGGCCGCCCATCTTCTCCATGATTTTGCGCGGCGGCTTTGCCCCTTCAGTGTCGATCTCGTAGAGCGCATCACCCAGGAACACCTGCGTTGCGTAGAGGCGGCCATCCTTGCGGTAGGCGAGGGAGTTGATTCCGGGCAGGCCCGAGGCCAGCTTCTTGACCGGGCCGTCGCCCTTGCGGGAATAGAGGTCGCCGCTAAGAAAGGCCGTCCAGGCCATGGTGCCGTCGGGCGCGAACGCGATGTCGTCGGCCATGCCTTCGGGCGAGGGGACCGCAACCTTTGCGGTGCCGTTGGCACGATCGACTTCGTAAAGTGCGGCGCCCGCGACGCTGCCGGCGAAAAGTCTTCCCGACTTGTCGATGCCGAGGCCGTGCACGCCGTGGAAGGCAGAGCCCGGCACAAGCCTTGTGACTTCATAGGTCTGCGCGGATGCTTTGAGGCTGGTGGCCAACAGGATCGTTGCCGCAACGCCTACGCACAGTGAGAGCCTGCTCATCATGACCGACCTCCCGGATTTTTATGGGGAGAGTATTCGACCGTGGTGCGGCTTTGGCAAACGAAAGTTACTGGAGGTTGCGGCAGCATCGCCACAAAAGCGACAAGCAAGCGAGAAACGGGGCTGTTGCTTTGGAGCACCTGCCTGGTCTGACGGGGGGCAGTTCGGCAAGCCTGAACGAGAATTAATGAAACACCCGTCCGGCGCGACTGTTTTTCCTTTGCCGGCACAGCCGGCGACCATTCAAACCGCGCTCTTGGACCACCGGCTGGCCGAATCCCGAAACAAAAGGGAAAGCATCAGTCATGTCCCGGGACCTGGTCGCCCATAACAAACCCGTCTTCGATCACCTTCATCGCAAGCTCTACGCCGGCGCGGTAGGCCTCGTCGTCTGGTTTGCGCTCTCCGCGTGGATACTGTTCGACCGGCAGGCTGACATCAGCTTACCTCTCGCGATGATCAGCGTGCTGTTTCTCGTTGCCGTCTCGATCCCGCTGTTGCTGGCATTCGTTTGGCGAAGGTATCGCGTTTCCGAGTCCCGTCCGGAAGCAATTTCATTCCGGGACTGGCGAGCCGGCAATTTCGCCGTTTGGGGAGGCCGCGTGAGCGGAACGAATGCGGCGATCGACATGCTGCTGCCGCTTGCGGCCGTCGCGTTCGGACTCACGGCCATCGGCATCGTCTTTCTGATTTGCTCGTACATGGCACCCTGACGCACTCTGCGCCGGCGCAGCCATTTGTCGCCAGACTGATGGAACTCAGCGGTTGCTGACTTGCCGGGGGGTGGTGCTGCCGGTGGCGTCGGAGATGCGCGCGCCGGCGCCGCCGCGGCTGTTGATCATGCTGTCGAGACGGTCGCGTTCCTTCTCGAAACCGGCGAGGATCGAGCCTTCCAGCGAGCGGCCGCGCGGCAGCCTGATGCGCATGGGATCGACGAAACGGCCGTTGACCAGGATCTCGTAGTGCACGTGGGCGCCGGTCGACATGCCGGTGGATCCGACGAAGCCGATGACCTGGCCCTGGCGTACGCGCTTGCCGGGCTCCATGCCCTTGGCGAACGCGGACATGTGGCCGTAGGCGGTTTCGTAACCATTGTTGTGCTTGATGCGGATATACTTGCCGTAGCCGCCTTCCCAGCCGACTTTCTCGATCACGCCATTGCCGGAGGCGAAGATCGGCGTGCCGTAGGGCGAGGCCCAGTCGACGCCGGTGTGCATCTTCACATAGCCCAAAATGGGATGACGGCGGCCGCCGAAGCCGGAGCGCATGATGGCGTTGTTGACGGGCTTGCGGACCAGGAACTTCTTCGCGCTCTTGCCGGTCTCGTCATAGAAGTCGATGGAAGAATCGTCGGGAGCGTGGAAGCGATAGTACTTCTTGGTTTCGCCGCCGACCGTGAGCGAGGCGTACAGCACCTCGTTCCTTTCCGTGATCGTCGCGCCTTCGTCTTCGCCGGCGTAGAAGACGTCGAAGGAATCGCCGGGCTGTACCTTGCGCTGGAAATCCACGTCGTAGGAGTAGATCCGGATCATGTCCTCGATGATGTTGGCCGGAACCTTGTTGCGCAACGCGGTCTCGTAGATGCTCTGATAGAGCCGCACGCCGCTGCCATCATCCTCGTCGTCATCGTCGGCGGCCGCGGTGTCGGTGACCGTGTTCATGCTCTGCACGTCGACAGCAACGTATTTGCCGAGGTCCGACAGCGCGGCCACGGCCTCGATGCTGGCGTCGTTGGCCACCATGACGCGATACGGCTGCAGCCGCGCACCGGGCGCTTGTGTCGCCGGCACCATCAGGATCCGCACCTTCTGGCCTTCCCTCAGGCCACCGTCGCGGCCCTTGGCGCCGAGTGTGTAGGCGATCGCCTTGGCTTCCTCGGGGCTCGCGCCCTGGTCGCGGAGGATCGAGGTGATGGTATCGCCCTTCTTGACCGTATGGACACGCTCGCCGGTCGGATTGCCGCCGGTCACCTGGTCCTTGGTCTTCGCCAGCAGCGTGACGTTCTCCGGCACCACGCGCGTCTCGAACCCGGCATAGGGATCGGAGGAGGCGCCTTCGGTCGCATAGGCGAGCTTGATGTCCGACCTCACGCCGCCAGCATCGGCCGCGGCGTTGGCGAGCGACGCATAACGGACGCCGCCAGAATTGCCGCGCCAGTTCGAGGCGTCGCGCACCCGCAGGATGATCTCGTCCATCGGCACGTTGGCGGCGATCTTCGCCTTCGGCAGAATGGTCCCGAGATCCTTCATGACGAAGGAGACTTCGGCATCGGGCTCGACGGCATCGGGATTGTTGGGGTCCTCGGCGGCAGTCTGGGTAGGGGTGCCTACATCGGTCAGCATGCGCTGGGCATTGAACGGCGGGATCTTGGAGGACAGGTCGCTGGTGGTCATCGACAGGTTGCCGGAGATCCGGACAAACGGCCGCACCCGCATCACGTCGCGGTTGCCGACGCGCGTCGCGGTGGAGACGCGGATGACGTTGCGCGCGGCGGTGGATTCGCTCGGCGGCGGCAGGCGGTC
Source organism: Pseudomonadota bacterium (assembly GCA_023432885.1). Classification (GTDB taxonomy): domain Bacteria; phylum Pseudomonadota; class Alphaproteobacteria; order Rhizobiales; family Xanthobacteraceae; genus Bradyrhizobium. The sequence goes on from JAEZEU010000541.1 coordinate 19,069, forward strand.
GCTCTTGTGCAGGCTCGCAGCCTTGTCATTGGCGCCGAACGCGCCGCGCAGGGCCCCCTCGACGCGTTCGGGAACCTTGGCAAAGGTCATTTCGCCGTCAAGCGAGGCGAAAACGGCGCCGCCGATGAGAGCCGCGCCGCACAGGCCCGTCAGGATGGTGCCGCTGAACCACTGTACGGAAACGCGGCGGCGGTCGATCACCGCGGCCTCGGTACCGTCAACGGAAAGCGGCGGCTCATGACCGAGATCGATGATCCCAGCCTCGCGCCCGTATCCGCCCCCGCGTGACGTCCGTTGGCTCAAGCCGCCGTCCCCCCGAATCCCTTCAACATTCGACAACCTTCCCGCTTCAATCCCCGGGTCCCGCATGCGCCCCTAGAGGGGACGCTTCCGGAGCTTGACGCGACGCACACATGTATTTCGGGAACAGGGGCCTAATGAAGACCAGCCGGAATCTCGAAGGTCGATGGTGCGCAGGGCTCTCGATGTCTCGGCCGTGAAGAGAACAGCGAGCTCCAGTCCCGCTATTCCCGGTCAAATCGCCGGGCAGCCCCCAGTGGCATTCCAGCGATTCAATACTTAACTTATTTTCAGAACGTCGCAGGATTGTGGCTCAAGTACGGCACGGTGCCGTGAACATAAGGCGTTTCATCGCCCTGAAAGAATCTGCAGCCGATGTGAAGTTTTGTTGACGAGGGGCGTTGACAACCCCGATTGGGTGGGCCTATAACCCGGCCACTGAGCGCGGCACTGCATTGGCCCCTTGGCCAAGGCAGTTCGTCGTGCCCGTCAAGCTCCTCACGATGATGAGTGGATCAGCAGCCGGCGTCAGTCGGTTGTCATTCGCCGTCGAGTGAGGGTCTACGGAACCTCCCCGCAGGGGAGTTGAGGTCTTCGGACCTCGGGCTGTTTGACAAGTAAAGATGAAGAAAGAGAAACGTGGACGGCGGAGTCCTTGCGGGTCTCGAACAACTGGGAACTTCGGTTTTCAGCATTCGAGACCGGACGAAAGACTTCGGCGGTACACGTTTTGAATAAGGTTACACCATGATCTCTTTATTGAGATCGGGTCGCCAGCGATGTGAATCGCTGCGCGATTTTGGTGTGGACCTCGTCAAACGTTGTGATCAGCCGGTTCAAAGTTTCAAGTCCAACTTGAGAGTTTGATCCTGGCTCAGAGCGAACGCTGGCGGCAGGCTTAACACATGCAAGTCGAGCGGGCGTAGCAATACGTCAGCGGCAGACGGGTGAGTAACGCGTGGGAA
>JAEZEU010000328.1 GCA_023432885.1 Pseudomonadota bacterium
CCGGCGGCGCCCTGAAGAATGTGGTGGACCGCCGGCGGGGGTACTAACCGCCTCTCTCTGTTCTATGGGCGAGGTGAAGCAGTGCTCACCTCAGCGGGCGGCCGCCGATGGCCAGCGGGGTCTGGCCGGGCAACAACGGCGAATTGATGTCGCTGTCGACGAGCCCCTGCGACTGGAACTGGGTGACGCCGACGCCGAGCGACAGGCTCAGATTCGAGGCCGGCCGGTATTCGATCCCGGCCTTGGCGCTGAAGGCGCCGGGCATTGCGGCGGACCTCGAGTCGAAAGCAGAGAACGCGCTGCTGCCGACGCCAGGACCGGTATCGTATTTCAGAGTATCGAAGCCCGCAAAGATCGACAGCGGCGTATTCTTCAGCGCGTAACCGAACTGCATGCCCTCCGTAGAGAGCGAGCCGAAATTGCCGAACGCCGCAGCCCGATTGAACCCGCTCATCCCGAGATCATTGCGCGTGCAGGCAATGAACCAGCCGTCCGGACGGTTGGCGAGCGAGCCTTGCGCGCTGCTGCCGTCGAGCCCATAGGTGCTGGAACCGGCGAAACCGAACCACGAACTCGGCATCCAGTATTGCACGGGCGCCGCCTGCGCATGGGCCGTGCGCCCGTCCAGACAGAGCGCGGCCAATACGATTACGAAAGCTAGTTTGGGCAAGGAATTCGACATCCGCAGATTATAGAATGCGGGTATCAGGAACACCAGATTTGTAAGTAGGCTGAGCGCCAGCAAAACCCGTCGCCCTCGCGATGGGAGGATGGGCGGGCTCAACCCACCCGGCGCCGATCTCAATTTCGCCGCGATGTGCCCACCTAGCGCCCCAGGGACGCCAGCCTGTTCATGTCGTCGCCTTCCCGCACATCACATCCAGCGCCCCCTCGACGATGGCGTCGAGTTCCGCCCGCGACACCTGCGCGCGGGCACGCACGGCGATGGTGTGGAGCGTGGCGGATGCGAGTTGCGCCAGCACCTGCGGATCGGCCGAAGCCGGAAGTTCGCCGCGCTCCTGCGCCCGCCGGAAGATGCGCGCGAAGAAGCGGTCGGTCTCGACCAGGCCGGTGATGACCAGCTCGCGAATGGCGGGATCGAACACGGCTTCGGATGTCGCCGTCATCACGGTGAAGCAACCGCGCGGGCCATCCTTGCCGGACAGGTACATGTCGAGCGCGATGGCATAGATGCGTTCCAGCAGCTCGCGCAGCGGCAACTCGGCCGCGAACGCCTCACCCATGCGCGCCCGGGCACGGTCGCGGTAAGCCTCATAGCTCTTGATGTAGAGCTCGCGCTTGTCGCCGAAGGCGCCATAGAGGCTCGGCCGGTTCATGCCGGTCGCCGCCGAGAGATCATCGAGCGAGGTCGCCGCAAAGCCCTCCTTCCAGAACACGTCGAGCGCGCGCGCCAGCGCCACTTCCGGCTGATAGGCGCGCGGGCGGCCACGCCGTTTCGGCTCGGCCGAGGACGCAACTTGCTGGTCCGGCGCGGCCTTCTTCACCTTGGCGCTGGCCCGCGGCCCGGACGGAGTCGTTTTTTGTACCATCTTGCAAAATAATCCTTGACGCCGTCACTTTTATGCGGAACGGTACACAAATCAAGCTTGATCCTGCATCCAAGTCGAAATCGCCGACCAACCAGAGGGAGATTCCACCCATGGACCTTTATTTCTCGCCGCTCGCCTGCTCGATGGCAACAAGGATCGCGCTATATGAGGCGGGTCAGTCAGCCAACTTCATCGAGGTCGATCCCAAGACCAAGAAGGTGCTGAAGGACAATTCCGATTTCCACGCCGTCAACGCGCTTGGGCTCGTGCCGGTCGTGCGCACCGACGAGGGCGAGATCCTGACCGAGAACGCCGCGATCCTGCAGCACGTCGCCGACAAGCTCGCCGGTTCGGGTCTTGGCGCCGCGGATGGTATCGAGCGCAGCAGGCTGCAGCAGTGGCTCTGCTTCATCGGCACCGAACTGCACAAAAGCCTGTTCACGCCGCTGCTCGGCAAGGGCGTGCCGGCCGAAGTCAAGTCGTACACGCTGGAGAAATATCTCTCGCGGCTCGACTATCTCGACAAATATCTCAAAGGCCGCGAATTCCTGCTCGATCATTTCAGCGTAGCGGATGCCTATCTGACCACCATACTGAACTGGAGCATCGCCACCCCGATGATCGACTTGTCGAAATATCCCGCGGTGAAGGATTATCTGGAGCGGATGAAGAAGCGCCCGGCGGTGGCGAAGGCGCTCGCGGAAGAGTTCGAGCTCTACAAGGCCGAAATTGCCCGCCACAAGCAGGCGGCGTAAATCGCAGGACATGTCGCGCCTGCGCAAGTGGGCTGGCAGCGTCAGCAGCACTGCACCGACAAGAAGCCCCGGAATGCCGGGGCTTTGAGTGCGCCCAGCCAAAGGAGAGAAATCATTCGCAGGAGGGAGCGGGCAGCATCATCGAATGCCGTGCTCGGCGAGCAGATTGAAAATGCGTTCGCTGACGAACGCCTGCCCCTTCGGCGTCCAGTGGCCCCCGGTGCCGTCGCCCGGATAGACCGCCGCGCCATCGAGCGAGACAAAGGAAATCCGGTTTTGCTCGAGGTAGCGCGCAAGACCATCGTCACGGCCTTGCATGGCGACGAAGAATTTCGCGCCATTGCCTTCCACGAAGGCGCGGATCATGCTGACCAGCTTTTCGCTCGGGTCTGGCACGAAGATCACGGGGTGCATGAACTTCAGATAGACTGACGCGGCGATGCGCGCGAGCATGAGGTTTCGCACCAGCCAGGCATCCTTGAAATATTGCTGGCGGGAGAGCGGAACGGGCTGTCCCTTCAACACCGGATGGCCGTCCGCGCCGATGTCAAAGTAAGGCTTCTGATAGCCCTCGTAACGGATGTTGCTGCTGTTATCGAGGCGATCGTTGTCGGTGCAGAAGACCAGCACGACGACCGCTGGCTTGATGTGCGGCCACAGCCGCCGCAGCAGCAGATATTCCTGGTCGGTACCGTATCCCGAAACGCCGGCGGCCACGATCCTGTAATCCGGCAGCATCGGTTTGAGCAGTTCGGTAAAGCGCTCGCCTGCTTCCGCATCCAGTCCCCAGACAAAGGAATCGCCGAGGAACATGATCCTCGGCTTTTGGTCGCGGGAAAACTCTTCGTCGCGCAGGCCCAGACTGTTGTGCCGTACCCTGATGGTGCGGGCGTTGGTCACGACGGAGGTGGAGTTGGGCTCGGGGATCCAGCCAAGACCGGCATCGTAGCGATAGCCGAGCGAGCGCTCGCTCGCGCCCTCGCGCAGCTCCCGGAAATCGCAAACGCGCAGGAAGACTTCGAGCGCGAGCAGCGTCGCGCAGGACATGACGAGCGTTACGCCGGCCGATCCTACGATCCGATGCAGCCTAACCCTGGTGGGACCCTGCATGTGAAAACGATGAACGAACGCTGAAAAATCTGCGTTGATCAAACCATGCGGGCCTATCCTGTTCAAGCGCCGGCCATCGCGGGCGCGGAGCGCTGCGGCGCCGTGCAGACGAACCCCTAGAAGGGATCCGTGCCCAATCCCGGCACGTCGGCGGGACGCGGACCGGGCGCTTTCCAGCGGAAGCGACGGTCCTTCTCGGCGATCTCGATATCGTTGATGCTGGCCTCGCGACGGCGCATCAGACCGAACTCGTCGAACTCCCACTGCTCGTTGCCATAGGAGCGGTGCCACTGGCCTTTGGCGTCGTGCCACTCGTACTGAAAGCGCACCGCGATGCGATTGCCGTCGAAGGCCCAGAGATCCTTGATCAGGCGATAGTCGAGTTCCTTCTCCCATTTGCGGGTGAGGAAGGCCTTGATCGCCTCGCGGCCCCGAAAGAATTCGGAGCGGTTGCGCCAGCGGCTGTCCTCGGTATAGGCGAGCGCGACGCGTTCGGGATCGCGCGAATTCCAGGCATCTTCCGCCATGCGAGCCTTCTGCGCAGCGGTCTCTCTCGTGAACGGCGGAAGCGGCGGACGGGACATGATGACCTCTTTCGTGCTGAGAGCCCCAATCTAGCCTTGCGCGACGCGGAGTCGATGGTGATCCCCCTATCGGCCGATCCTCATTCCAGATCGGCCTTCATCAAGCTCCGCAAGGATTTCGGGATCGGCTGCGCCTTGCCGTCGCAGATGAAGGCGACGCGCACCTGCGCCTTGACCAGCACGTCATGGCCGCGACGCACCTCCTGCGCCAGCGTGATGGAGGCGCCCTTCACCGCGACAGGCCAGGTGACGACATCGAGCACGTCATCCATGCGCGCCGGCTTGAGGAAATCGAGCTGCATCGAGCGCACCACGAAAGCAAAGCCCGGCGTCTCGGCTGCCGCCTGTTCGAACAGCGCATGCTGCTCGGCGCCCATCAGCCGCAGATGGTTGGTGCGCCCCCGCTCCATGAAGCGCAAATAATTGGCGTGATAGACGATGCCGGAGAAATCGGTGTCCTCGTAATAGACGCGGACCTGCATGTGGTGGCGGCCGTCGCGGATCTCGCCGTCGAGAATAGGTGAAGTCACTTGCGGCCCTCGATCGCTTCTGGAGCGATCGTTTTGCGCAAATTCGCTCACAGGTGCAAGCGGCTCAGGAGACCTGCGCTGCCCCTTCCCCGCCCAGCGTTACCAGCACAATTTCCGGGGGAACGCCGAGACGGAAGGGAAGGATGCTGCAGCCGAGGCCGCCGGAAACGACGATGTCGCAATTGCCGCGAATGTGGCCATAGACGAGGTCACGGCCCGACGGCGCCATCGGTGACCAGCCGAGCAGGCGCACCTGCCCGCCATGGGTGTGGCCGGACAATTGCAAAGAGACGCGCGAAGGCACGCGCCTGGCGATATCAGGCTCATGCGCCATCAGGATGAGCGGCGCGCTGTCGGTGACTTTCGCCAGCGTCGCGCGGAGATCATCGACCCCGACGCGACGCACCGGGCGGAAGCGCCGCGCCGGAGCGTAAGCGAGCTGATCGCCGAGTCCGGCGAGCCAGAACGGACGGCCACCCTTGGTGAGGCGCGCGGCGTCGTTCTCGTAGACGGGAATGCCGGCAGTTTCGAGTGCCTGCCGCGCGATCGGATGCCCCTTGCCCTCCCGCTGCACTGTCCTGTCGTCCCACCAATCGTGGTTACCGAGAACGGCGTGCACGCCGAGCGGCGCTTTCAGCCCGCCCAGCACCGGCGCCCATTCGGCCGCCGGGATGCTGCGCATAACCTTGCGGTGACCGGCGACGTAGTCGCCGAGCAGGACGGTGACATCAGGCTTGAGTGCATTGGTGCGAGCCACGATGCCCTCGATCCGCTTCAGCGGCATCCAGGGATCGCAGGCATGGAGATCGGCGATGACGGCGATCCTCAGCTTGAAATCGGACGGCCATTGCGGCGGCGAAAGGCTGTAGCGCGTGACCTTCAGCCGCTCCGGCTCGACGCCGAAACCATAGGCCGTGGTCGAGACGCCGAGCGTACCCACCCCGCCCATCACCTTGAAAAAACGCCGCCGCGTAATCATGTGAACCCGTTCGTGATGCCCGCGCAGGGTGGAGGCCGATTGCAGCGAAATTCGGCCCGGCTTGTGCAGATTGTCAGCACAGGTTCCACATTAACTCATTAGCAATTGCCGTCGATCAGGACATGCAGCCGCGCCTTCAATTCATCGGGTGCGCGAAAGTGCCAGATGCCGCCGAGCAGATCGTGAAGGCGCTCGTCACGGCAGCTTCCCGCTCGATCCGGTCGATGGCTCTCGAGCTGATCACCGACATACGGCGGGGACGTCAACTTAGTGCATGAAGAAGGGGCGCAGGTTCGAAATTAATTGTCGCTGTCGTTTCCGAACAATCCAAATTGCGCCGGATCTCGCGCGGGCTCGGCGAGGCCCAGGTGGCGGAAGGCGTGTGAGGTCAACAGCCGGCCGCGCGGGGTGCGCTGCAAGTAGCCGCACTGGATCAGATAGGGCTCGATGATGTCCTCGATGGCGTCGCGCGGCTCGGAGAGCGCGGCCGCCATGGTCTCGACGCCAACAGGGCCGCCGCCATAGTTCAGCGCGATCGTGGTAAGATACCGTCGGTCCATCGCGTCCAGGCCTGCGCCATCGACCTCGAGCGCGCTCAGCGCGTGATCGGCGATGGCGCGGTCGACCGAATCGGCGTTCGCGGCGGACGCAAAATCGCGCACGCGGCGCAAGAGGCGGCCGGCAATGCGCGGCGTCCCGCGCGCGCGGCGAGCGATCTCGTTGGCGCCATCACTGGTCATGCCGATGTTGAGCACCCGGGCGCCGCGGGTGACGATCTTCTCCAGCTCGTCCTCGGTGTAGAAATTCAGGCGCACCGGAATGCCGAAGCGGTCCCGCAAGGGATTGGTCAGCAGCCCTGCGCGTGTCGTGGCGCCGACGAGGGTGAACTTGGCGAGCTCGATCTTCACCGAGCGCGCCGCCGGCCCCTCGCCGATGATGAGGTCGAGCTGAAAATCTTCCATCGCGGGATAGAGCACTTCCTCCACCGCCGGGCTGAGGCGATGGATTTCGTCGATGAAGAGTACGTCGCGCTCTTCGAGATTGGTGAGCAGCGCGGCGAGATCGCCGGCCTTGGCGATCACCGGACCCGACGTGGCGCGAAAGCCGACGCCGAGCTCGCGCGCCACGATCTGCGCCAGCGTGGTCTTGCCAAGGCCCGGCGGGCCGACAAACAGCACATGATCCAGCGCCTCGCCGCGCTTGCGCGCCGCCTCGATGAAGATCGAGAGATTCTTGCGCGCCTGCGCCTGCCCGACGAATTCGGACAGCAGTTGCGGGCGCAGCGCGGTATCGCCGACATCGTCGCTGCGGCGTTCGGGCGTGACGATGCGGGAGGGAGTGGTCACTTGGCCAATTCCTTCAAGCCCAGCCGGATCAATTGCGCGGTCTCGGCATTTTCACCGGCGCTGCGCGCGGCCGAGGCGATAGCGGCAGCGGCCTGCGGCTGGCCGTAGCCGAGATTGACCAGCGCGGAGATCGCATCGGCCACCGGGCGCGGCGCGCGCGCATCGTCAATGGCGCCGGCGAGATGCGCCACCGCCGGGTCGACATTGGCGAATGCAGGCGCCTTGTCCTTCAGCTCCGTGACGATGCGCTCGGCGACCTTCGGGCCGACGCCGGGCGTGCGCGACACGGCGGCCTTGTCGCGCAGCGCGATTGCATTGGCAAGATCCGACGGCGGCAGCGTGCCGAGCACGGACAGTGCGACCTTGGCGCCGACGCCCTGCACGGTCTGCAGCAGGCGGAACCATTCGCGCTCGTGATCGGTGCGGAAGCCGAACAGTTTGATCTGGTCCTCGCGCACATAGGTCTCGATCGAGAGCACCGCCGCATCGCCCGGCGACGGCATCGCCTGCAGTGTGCGCGCGGAGCAATGTACCTGATAGCCGACGCCGCCGACGTCGAGGATGACAAAATCCTCACCGTAGGAATCGATCAGGCCCTTCAACTTGCCGATCATTGGCACCACCTGAATTCGACGCAGATGCCGGATTCGACATCTTGATCAGTGAGGGACGCACCAGCGGAAGTGCTCCCTCGCCCTTGCGGGGGAGGGAGCCTGACCGGCGTGCTCTTCATGCTGAATTCGCCGATCATGCGCCGGCGACCTTCAGGCGCAGTCCGATGCTGGCGCGGTGGTGGGCGTGGGTGATGGCGATCGCCAGCGCGTCGGCGGCGTCGGGCGATTTGGGATCGGCTTTCGGCAAAAGAATTTTCAGCATCACGGCGATCTGGTTCTTATCGGCATGGCCCGCTCCCACCACCGTCTTCTTCACCTGGTTCGGCGCGTATTCGGCAACTGTGAGGCCGACCATCGCGGGCGCCAGCATGGCGACACCGCGGGCCTGCCCAAGTTTCAGCGTGGCGACGCCATCCTTGTTGACAAAGGTCTGCTCGACCGCGGCCTCGGCAGGCTTGTAATCGCCGAGCACGGCGGCGAGCCCTTCATGGATCGCGAGCAGCCGGGCCGACAGCGGCAGGTCCTGCGGCGGCTCGACCGAGCCGCACCCGACGAAAGTCAGGCGGGTGCCCTCGCTTTCAATGATGCCCCAGCCGGTGCGGCGCAGGCCCGGGTCGATGCCGAGGATACGGACGGGGTGGCGAATCGGTAGAGGTGCCATGGGCTAGTGATAACGCCACCGCGACGTGAACGAAACATAAACGATACGTCATCCTACGCCGCAGCCGGCTGTGGGAATCTCGAGGTCACGGCCGGGTCGCCCGATCGAGCCAGGCGAGGACAGATTACCCGCCCATTTTCGCGACAAGCGCGTCGGACACCTCGAAATTGGCGAAGACGTTCTGCACGTCGTCGTGCTCGTTGAGCAGATCCATCAGCTTGAGCAGCTTTTCGCCGGTCTCGTCGTCCACCGCCACCGTATTCTGCGGTTTCCAGGTCATCGCCGCCTTGCGCGGCTCGCCGAACTTGGCCTCGAGCGCTTTCGCCACATCGCGGAACGTCCCCTGCGACGCATAGATTTCATGACCGCCCTCGCCGGAGACGACGTCGTCGGCGCCGGCCTCGATAGCGGCGTCCAGCATGGCGTCGTCGGAGGCAGCGCTGCGGTCATATTCGATGATGCCGGTGTGGTCGAACATGAAGGAAACCGAGCCGGTTTCGCCGAGATTGCCGCCGGACTTGGAGAACATCGAACGGATGTCGGAGGCGGCGCGATTGCGGTTGTCGGTCAGCGCCTCGACGATGACGGCAACCCCTCCGGGGCCATAGCCCTCGTAGCGGATTTCGTCATAGTTCTCGCTGTCCGACCCCATCGCCTTCTTGATGGCTCGCTCGATATTGTCTTTCGGCATGTTCTCCTGGCGCGCCGCCAGCACCGCCGCCCGCAATCGCGGGTTCATGGCCGGATCCGGCGTTCCCAGCTTGGCCGCAACCGTGATTTCCCGCGCCAGCTTGCCGAACAGCTTCGACTTCTGGGCGTCCTGCCGCCCCTTGCGGTGCATGATGTTCTTGAATTGGGAATGGCCGGCCATTGCTGGGTCTCGAGATTCGCCTGGGGATGGGAGATGGAAAGCGCGGCGTTATAGGCCGCGAGACTGGCAAAATCAAAGATTCCTGCGGTTTTTTAGCCTATTGCACGGAGATCTGCCTAGTTCTGAGGCACCATTAACCATGAGTTCATGTGCTGATGAGAGGATGCGGCGGGAATTTCAATCAGCAAGAGCACCTTCATGGCGTTCGGCCTGTTTCGAAAGCGTCCGGCGGAATCGACCGCGCTTGCCCATAATGCAGGGGGCGCGCCGATAGTTGAAGCTACCCAAATTCCCGCAACCAGCGAGCCTGATACAGCTTCCGAGGGCGATTCGGCGCGCGCCATCCTCGAGCTGCTGGAGCTCGAATTAGGGGCCATGATCGGCCAGCTTGAGCGGGCCGCCGGTTCCGTTGCCGGCGGGGCGCGAGCATCCGCCACCGCCCTCTCCA
>JAEZEU010000332.1 GCA_023432885.1 Pseudomonadota bacterium
CACGATGATCGTCCGGGAGCAGGTCGTGGATTGCAGCGCCAAGTCTCCCTCGGAGGTCTGCGTGATTTCCCGGGGCAGCGATTCCCCACGCTGAAAGAGACCACACTTCTAACTACCTCCAAGTTGCCTCCACCGACCCGGCCGGGATGCCCCCCAGCCGGGTCGTTGCAGTTTTGCGCTTTGCTAAGCGACGATCTGCCGCTGCCATGCGATATTCGCAACTAATTCGCATTTGCATACTCTACCGCCGGTTCCAGCACAGTTCACCCGGGGGATGGACAATGATCGGCTCGTATCGTGCGGCGCTTGGCGCTGCGGTTTTGCTTGGCCTTGCCTCAGGGGCGGCCATCGCGGCGGGGGACCTCTCCCGGCAGTCCCCGATCGAGGTAACGGTCAACCTCGGTGCGCCGGGCAAGCATTCGTTCGTCCCGAACCAGCTGCGCCTGGAGACGGGCAAGCTCTACAAGCTGGTCCTGCGCAACGACAGCAATGAACCGCATTACTTCACCTCTCACGCGTTCTCGCAGATGGTGTGGACGCGAAAAGCGCAGGTGACCCAACAGCGTGACGGCAAGACTGTCACGCTCGCCGAGTTCAAAGGGGCAATCCGCGAGATCGAGGTCTATCCGGGACAGGCCGCCGAGTGGTGGCTGGTGCCGGTCGCGGCGGGCCGCACCAATGACCTCCGCTGCGACATCAAGGGCGCCGACGGCAAAACCCACGCCGAACTCGGCATGACCGGAGAGATCGTCATCGAGTAGCGCGGCGGCCGCGCCCTGATTTCGACAAAGTCGCCCTCCGCAACTCTGCCCGTCATTGTTGTCGGGACGTCGGCGTGTATCCGTCTTGCGCGGCGTGATAGGCTCGCGATGGAAGCAACGATGGGTGATCGGCGATGTTCGAAGGGTGGGATGCGGTATTCCTCGCGCGGGCGCAATTCGCCTTCACGGTCTCCTTTCACATCATCTTTCCCGCCTTCTCGATCGGCCTTGCCAGCTATCTTGCGGTGCTCGAAGCGCTCTGGCTGTGGACCGGGCGCGAGGTGTTCATCAACCTCTTCAATTACTGGATGAAGATCTTCGCCGTCGCCTTCGGCATGGGCGTGGTGTCGGGCATCGTGATGTCCTACCAGTTCGGCACCAACTGGGCGGTGTTTTCCGACAAGACCGGCCCGGTGATCGGCCCCTTGATGGCGTATGAGGTGCTGACTGCGTTCTTCCTCGAGGCGGGATTCCTCGGGGTGATGTTGTTCGGCCTCAATCGCGTCGGCCCACGCCTGCATTTCATGGCAACGCTCATGGTTGCCATCGGCACCCTGATGTCGGCATTCTGGATTCTGTCCGCCAATTCCTGGATGCAGACGCCGGCCGGTTACGCCGTCAATGCGGCGGGGCAATTCGTCCCAGCCGACTGGCTGAAACTGATCTTCAACCCATCCTTTCCATATCGCCTGGTGCACATGGTGCTGGCCGCGTATCTCACGACCGCTTTTGTGGTCGGCGCGGTCGGCGCCTTCCATCTGCTGCGCGATCCTCATCAGGCCGGCGCGCGCGTGATGTTCTCGATGGCGATGTGGATGGCGACAATCGTCGCGCCGATCCAGATCTTCGCCGGCGACCAGCACGGCCTCAACACGCTGGAGTATCAGCCGGTCAAGGTCATGGCCATGGAAGGCCATTTTGAGAGCCACGAGGACGGCGCGCCGCTGATCCTGTTCGGCCTGCCCGACGAGGCTGCCGCCAAGGTGAAATATGCGATCGAGATTCCCAAGTTAGGCTCGCTGATCCTGAAACATTCGCCCGATGCGCCGCTCGCCGGACTGGACACTGTGCCGCGCGAAAACTGGCCGCCGGTCTTCATCGTGTTCTGGTCATTCCGCATCATGGTCGGCATGGGCCTGTTGATGGTCGGGCTCGGCCTCTTCAGCCTCGTGACGCGAATCCGCGGGACGCTCTACGATTCGCGCTCGCTTCACATCTGGGCCGTGGCGATGGCACCTTCCGGATTTATCGCGGTGCTTGCGGGCTGGATCACCACCGAGGTGGGCCGGCAGCCGTTCACGGTGTACGGGCTGCTTCGCACGGCGGAGTCGGTTTCGCCGCTTGCAGCCCCTGCGGTGGCGTCCTCGCTGATCGGCTTCATCATCGTCTATTTCATCGTCTTCACCGCCGGCGTCGTCTACATCCTGCGCCTGATGGCGGCGGTACCGCATCCGGGCGAGGAAGGCCCGAGCCATGAGGTCCCTGCTCGGGCTGCCGGCATCACGCCGGCTGCCGGCGCCGTTTCGGGAGCCATCCGATGAGCATCGCCGTCGATCTCGCCATCGTCTGGGCGTTCATCATCGCCTTTGCGGTATTCGTCTATGTGGTGATGGACGGTTTCGATCTCGGGCTCGGCATCCTCTTCCCGCTGTTTCCCGCGCGGGAAGACCGCAACGTCATCATGAACAGCGTGGCGCCGGTGTGGGACGGCAACGAAACCTGGCTGGTGCTCGGCGGCGGCGGCCTGATGGCAGCGTTTCCGCTGGCCTTTGCCGTGCTGATGCCGGCTCTCTACACGCCGATGATTGCCATGCTGCTGGGCCTGGTGTTCCGCGGCGTCGCTTTCGAATTCCGCTGGCGCACCACCAGCGAGCGCAACAGGTGGGACCTTGCCTTTGCCGGCGGATCGCTGGTGGCCGCCTTGGCACAGGGCATTGCGCTGGGCGCCATCCTGCAGGGCGTCCACGTCGAGGGGCGGAATTACGCCGGCGGCTGGTGGGACTGGCTGACGCCGTTCAGCCTGTTGACGGGCGTTTCGCTGGTCGTCGGCTATGCGCTGCTGGGCGCGACCTGGCTGGTGATGAAGACCGAGGGCGAATTGCGCGAGCGCGCCTATGGCCTGTCATGGGCGCTGCTGTTCGCCATGCTCGGCGCCATCGCGGCGGTGAGCATCGCGACACCCCTCCTGAGCGTGCAATACACCCACCGATGGTTTGCCTGGCCGAACATTATCCTCACCGCCCCAGTACCGCTCGCGGTGGCCGCCGTCAGTGTCCTGCTGCTGCGCAGCCTCGCGCGGAAATATGACTACCAGCCGTTCTTCCTGTCGCTTGCGCTGTTTGCGCTTTCCTATGCCGGTCTCGGCATCAGCATGTATCCCTATATCGTGCCGCAGAGCATCACGATCTGGGACGCGGCCGCGCCGGAAAGCAGCCAGGTCTTCATGCTCGTCGGTGTCGCCGTGCTGATCCCGCTGATCCTCGCCTATACCGCCTGGGCCTATTACGTGTTTCGCGGCAAGGTGCAGGCAGGAGGCGGTTATCATTAGATGCAGACCCCGCCGCCCAAGCGCCCGCTCGGAAAACGTCTGCTCTGGTTTGTAGCGCTCTGGCTCGCCGGCGTCGGGGCCGTTGCGCTGGTTTCCATGGTCCTCAAGCTCTGGATCGGTCCGAAATGACTGCAATACGACGCGAATCCAGGAAAATTCGCGACATTCCGATGGCGTGACGCCACTTCGCCCTAAACTTGCCATCAAGTCAGCCCTGAGATTTGATGGTTTCAAAGCGCAGATCGATTTGCTCCCGCGCCCGTCAAGGAGAGGCTTTTGCATGACGAATTTCCGCCACCTGACCTGGATGTTGATTGCAGCCTTCGGTCTCGTGTTTTCGAGCGCGCAGAGCCACGCCCAGAAGCGCCCCGACGCCGACGAGCCGGGGCTGGTCGCCGACGACGCTTATGAGCTCGAACCGCAGTGGAAGAAGCAGGTGGTCTACTACCGGACGACCGAGGCGCCGGGCACGATCATCGTGGTGACCGCCGAGCGGCATCTTTATCTCGTGCAGGGCAACGGCCGCGCCATCCGCTACGGCATCGGCGTCGGCCGCGAGGGCTTCCAGTGGCAGGGCCTCGTGAACATCACCCGCAAGGCGGAATGGCCGGACTGGACCCCGCCGCCGGAGATGATCCAGCGCCAGCCCTATCTTCCGCGCTTCATGGCCGGCGGTCCCGGCAATCCGCTGGGCGCGCGGGCGATGTATCTCGGCACCACCGTCTATCGCATCCACGGCACCAACCGTCCCGACACGATCGGCACGGCCGTCTCCTCCGGCTGTTTCCGCCTCGTCAACGCCGACGTCGCCGACCTCTATGAACGCGTCCCTGTCGGCACCAAGGTCGTCATCCGGCAGAAGCCGGAGTTGTAACGGCGCGGGCCTCCGTCCACGTCGCCCAATCCATTTTTGCGAAATTCCTGTGAGAGAAAAATCATGCGCACTTTTCGGACCGGCCTGCTGATCGGGCTCGCGGTCGCGGTCCTCGTTGCCATTGGATCGATCGTCTACGAATTCTACGACACGCGTACGCTGAAGCGGACGGTCCGGCGCGGCGAGGTACTGTGCGGCGTCAATGCCGGCCTGCCCGGCTTCTCGATCCCCGATAACAACGGCAACTGGACCGGATTCGATGTCGACTTCTGCCGGGCTGTGGCGTCTGCGATCTTCGACGATCCGAAGAAGATCAAGTTCGTGCCGCTCGACGCCAGCGAGCGCTTCACCGAGCTGCAGAAGCGCAAGGTCGACATCCTCTCGCGCAATTCCACCTGGAGCATGGCGCGGGAAACGACATACGACCTCTATTTCCCGGCGGTCGCCTATTATGACGGCCAGGGCTTCATGCTGCCGGCCGCGCGCAAGATCGAGTCCGCGCTGGACCTCAACGGCAGCAAGGTCTGCGTGCAGGCGAACACGACGACGGCTCTCAACCTCGCCGACTATTTCCGCGCCAACAACATGAAGTATGAAGAGGTCAAGCTGCCGAAGCTGGATGAGGTCGTGAAGGCCTATGGCGAAGGCAAGTGCGACACCCTGACGGCGGACGTGTCGCAGCTCTATGCGCTGCGGCTCAACATGGGCAAGCCAGGCGATCACGACATCCTGCCCGACGTCATCTCCAAGGAGCCGCTGGCCCCTGTGGTGCGCCAGCGCGACGACGACTGGATGATGATCGTGAAATGGACGCTCTATGCCATGATCAACGCCGAAGAGCTCGGCATCACCTCCAAGAACATCGACGAGGCGCTGAAGTCGAAGAAGCCGGACGTGATGCGGCTGGTCGGCACCGAGGGTAATTACGGCGAGCAACTCGGCCTGACCAGGGATTGGGCCGCGCGCATCATCCGCCATGTCGGCAATTACGGCGAAATCTACGACCGCAATATCGGCAGCGGGTCCAAGCTGCAGATCCCGCGCGGCATGAACCAGCTCTGGAACGCCGGCGGCATCCAGTACGCGCCGCCCATCAGGTGACGGCCGATAAGGCCGTCATTCCGGGCCGCGCTCCGCGCGGACCCGGGATCTCGATCGGCAAAACAGGTGTCGTCACCGCGAAGGCGGGTGACCCAGTGGCCTCCGGCCCTTTGGTCAGACAAACCGTCTCTGGAATACTGATCGCCCGGTCAAGCCGGGTGATGACAGCCTCGATGTGACTGCGCCTTAATTTAGTAGCTCCGCGATCGCGCCAGCTGATCGGCGTGGAAGTTGGCATCGCCGAACAATTCCTCGCACACCCGGGCGCGTTTCATGAAGAAGCCGATGTCGAACTGGTCGGTCATGCCCATGCCGCCATGCATCTGCACGCCCTCCTGCACCGCGCGCGTCGCCGTGCTGCCGGCTTTGGCCTTCGCTACGGCCACCGCGTCGGCCGCCTTGTCGATGTCGGCGTCGAGCGCCTGCAGCGCTTTCAGCACGGCCGCGCGGGAAATCTCGATATCGATATAGAGCTCGGCGGCGCGGTGCTGCAGCGCCTGGAATTCGCCGATCAGCTTGCCGAACTGCTTGCGCTCCTTCAGATACGTCACCGTGCGGCCGAACACCTCTTCGCTCAAGCCCACCAATTCGGATGCGACCGCGCCGCGGCCGATATTGAGCAGGTTTTCCAGCAGTGCTCCGCCGGAATCGACCTCCCCGAGCACGTGATCGGCGTCGACCTCGACATTGTCGAACTCGATACGTGCAGCATTGTGCGAGTCCACCATGATGGTGCGCTCGGTCGCCACGCCCCTGGCCTTCGGATTGACCAGGAACAGCGTGAGGCCTTTGGCTTCGCCCGCCGCCCCGCCGCTGCGCGCGGCGACGATCAGGAGATCGGCCGTGTGGCCGTCGACGACGAAGGCCTTGGCGCCCTTGAGCCGAAAACCGTTGCCCGAACGTGTCGCCTGCATCGCGGTCTGCAGCGGGCGATGCTTTGCGCCCTCATCGACCGCAAGGGTTGCAAGCAGCGCGCCGGCCGAAATCCTCGGCAGGTATTCCGCCTTCTGGGCCGCGCTGCCGCCGCGCGTCAGCGCCGAGGCCGCGAGCACAGCGGTCGAAAGAAACGGCGACGGCATCAAGGTGCGGCCGATCTCTTCCATGATCACGCCGGCCTCGACGGCGCCGAGCCCGCTGCCGCCGAACTCCTCCGGCACCAACAGGCCGGAGAAACCCATCTCGGCAAAGGATTGCCAGAGCTCGCGCGAGAAGCCGGTGGCATCCTTGGCATCGCGCAGGGCGCGCAGATGCGATACCGGCGCCTTGTCGCTGATGAGGCCGCGCGCGCTGTCGCGCAGCATGGATTGTTCTTCGGTGAGGACGAGTGCCATGGGTGTGGTGTTTCCGGTCTAGATTGTTCGTGTTGCTCTTCTAAGTTCGTCATTCCGGGAGGCGCCCTCTTGGGGGCAGGCCCTGAATCCATACTCACGATGGTGGTTATGGATTCCGGGCTCGCGACTTCGTCGCGCCCCGGAATGACGGGGAGTTGGGATCGCCGATCACGCCCCCGGCAGATCGAGGATGCGTTTCGCGACGATGCCAAGCATCACCTCGGACGTGCCGCCCTCGATCGAATTGGCCTTGGTGCGCAGCCAGGCGCGCGGGCGGGCGCCGCCGCGGGAGCGCTCGCTCTCCCATTCCAGCGCGTCGATGCCGCCGGCCGACATCAGGATTTCATGCCGGCGCTTGTTGAGCTCGGTGCCGTAATATTTCATCGCCGAGGAGAACGCCGGATGCGACTGCCCGGCTTTCGCAAGGTCAACCGCGCGCTCGGCCACCGCGGCGAACGCCGCCTCGTCGATATCGAACTCTGCAATACGGCTGCGCAGCATGGCGTCGTCGAGCCTGCCGGCATCGTCGCTGCCGACGGAGTCGGCGGCAATCTGGCCGAGCGGGCGGCCGATGCCGCGCTCGCCGGTGCCGGAGATCATGGCGCGCTCGTGCTGCAGCAGGTATTTTGCGACGTCCCAGCCGCGGTTGACCTGGCCGACCACGTGCGACTTCGGCACTCGCACATTGTCGAAGAAGGTTTCGCAGAACGGCGAATAGCCCGAGATCAGCAGGATCGGCTTTGTCGATACGCCCTTCGAGGCCATGTCGAACAGGATGAAGCTGATGCCGTCATGCTTCTTCGCCGCGGGATCGGTGCGCACCAGGCAGAAGATCCAGTCCGCATAGTTGGCATAGGACGTCCAGATCTTCTGGCCGGTGATGATGAAATCCTCCCCGTCGCTCTCGGCACGGGTCTGCAGCGAGGCAAGGTCGGAGCCGGCGTTCGGCTCGGAATAGCCCTGACACCAGCGGATCAGGCCCGCGGCGATCTTGGGCAGGTGCTCCCTCTTCTGCGCCTCGTTGCCGAACTTGAGCAGCGCCGGTCCCAGCATCCAGATGCCGAAGCTCGACAGCGGCGGCCGCG
The DNA here is from genome assembly GCA_023432885.1 of Pseudomonadota bacterium. Lineage (GTDB taxonomy): Bacteria > Pseudomonadota > Alphaproteobacteria > Rhizobiales > Xanthobacteraceae > Bradyrhizobium. The sequence continues at coordinate 7,701 of JAEZEU010000332.1, forward strand.
CGCCGATCCTTGCCATCTCCTCGCGCAGCACCTTGTGCTCGGCGCCGTCGAGGCCGCCGCCGCCATATTCCTTTGGCCAGTCCGGCACGGTCCAGCCCTTGTCGCGCATGCGCTCGAACCAGACGCGCTGCGCTTCGGACGAGAATTTGGTGTTGCGGCCGCCCCAGAAGACGTCGGCGTCCGAGGTTGCGGGCTTGCGCATCTCCGTGGGGCAGTTCGCCTCCAGCCAGGCGCGGGTTTCTTTCCGGAATTGTTCGAGATCGGACATCGGCACTTCCATCTGGATTGAGAAATTGCAATCGACCTTAGTCCCGGCCTCGCGGAATTCAATATCCGGGCGGGCTCGTCCTGCATGCCCTGGCATGGTCACCGGCCCCGATCGGGTGTATTGGCTGGCAGCGATAACGATGGAAAAACAAGAGGAAACGGCAATGCGGCTGAAGTTGCTTTCGCCTGGCGAAATGAGCGCCGAGCAGAAAGAAACCTATGACGAGGCGATTGCGGGCAAGCGCGGGGCTCCGCCGGCGCCGATGATGGCCTGGCTCAACAGCCCGGAGATGGCCAGGCATGCCACCCGGCTCGGCGAGGTGATGCGATTCAACACGATCTTTCCGGCAAAACTGTCGGAGATCGCGATCCTCGTGACCGCGCGGCATTTTACGGCGCACTACGAATGGTACGCGCACAAACGCCTCGCGCTCAAAGGCGGCATGGACCCTTCCATCATCGAGGAC
>JAEZEU010000143.1 GCA_023432885.1 Pseudomonadota bacterium
GTGCAGCACGGTCTGGCCGTGAAAGCCGACGATGTCGATGTCGTCGAAGCGCAGGCGGTGTTGCGCGGTGAAGGCGGCGACCGCCTCGGCATGGGCCGAGGTGACGATCCGTTCGGCCTCGCGCAGGCAGCCCGGCCGGGCGTCACGGTCCGGCAGGTCGGCCGCCTCGTACAGCGCCTGGCGCAGCACGCCCCGCTCGGCGTCGGAATAGGGCCGGTATCCGGACGGCCCGAGCGCGTTCACCTTGCGCCCGTCGGTCTCGATCAAAGCGATATCGACCCCGTCGAGCGAGGTGCCGCTCATCAGACCAAGTGCCGTCAACATCATCTCAAAACGCGCCTCTGCCACGCCCTGCTCGAACCGTCCCGCCGACGACGATCAGCTTGTGCCAAACACGGACATCTTATAATGCCACAGCGCCCGGCTTTGCGGCAGTCCTGTTCCGGCCGGGTTCCGGGATTCGCTACAATTACAGTGAAAATATAATGATCAGAGCTGCCCGCCCATGAGCGAATTTAAATCAGATTTCCTGAAAACTTTACAGGAACGCGGCTTCGTCCATCAGTGCTCCGATTTCGAGGGCCTGGATGCGCTCGCGGCCAAGGGCGAGGCGATCGCCTATGTCGGGTATGACTGCACGGCGCCGTCGCTGCACATCGGAAACTACCTGACCATGATGATGCTGTATTGGCTGCAGCAGAGCGGCAACAAGCCGATCACGCTGATGGGCGGCGGCACCACCATGGTCGGCGACCCCTCGGGCAAGGACGAGACGCGCGCACTGCGTTCGGTCGAGGAGATCGAGGCCAACAAGGCGTCAATCCGCGGCGTGTTTTCCAAGGTGCTGCGCTACGGCGACGGCAAAACCGACGCCATCATGCTCGACAATGCCGAGTGGCTGACGAAGCTGAACTGGATCGAGATGCTGCGCGACATCGGCCGGCACTTCTCGGTCAACCGCATGCTGACCATGGACTCCGTGCGCCTGCGCCTCGAGCGCGAGCAGGAGATGAGCTTCATCGAGTTCAACTACATGGTCTGCCAGGCCTATGACTTCGTCGAGTTGTCGCGGCGCGTCGGGTGCCGGCTGCAGATGGGCGGCTCGGACCAATGGGGCAACATCGTCAACGGCGTCGATCTCGGCCGCCGCATGGGCACGCCGCAGCTGTTCGCGCTGACGACCCCGCTGCTGACGACGGCTTCGGGCGACAAGATGGGCAAGACCGCCAAGGGCGCGGTATGGCTGAACGCGGACGCGTTCTCGCCGTATGACTTCTGGCAGTACTGGCGCAACACCGAGGACGCCGACGTCGTCAAATTCCTGAAGCTGTTCACCATCCTGCCGATGGACGAGATAGCCAGGCTCGCCGCGCTCGAAGGTGGCGAGATCAACGAAGCCAAGAAGGTGCTGGCGACGGAAGCGACCGCCCTGCTCCATGGCCGCGATGCGGCCAACCAGGCCGCCGAGACCGCGCGGCAGACCTTCGAGGAAGGCACGATCGCGGAGAACCTGCCGACGGTGGAAATTTCGCGCGGCGAACTCGATGCCGGCGTCGGTGTGCTCTCGGCTTTCGTGAAGGCGGGGCTCGTCGCCTCCAATGGAGAGGCGCGGCGGCAGATCAAGGGCGGGGGCCTGCGCGTCAACGATGTTCCCGTCACCGATGAGAAGATGACGCTCTCGCCCGCCAATCTGACCGGCGAAGGCGTGATCAAGCTGTCGCTCGGCAAGAAGCGTCACGTCCTGCTCCGCGCCGCCTGACCGGCGCATAGCTGTATTCGTGCAAGGCCCCTGCTCTTTTTCGGGGAAAGGCGCTCCCTTGCCCCGATGGACCAACACACGCCAAAAAACACGCAAGGCACCCCGGCGAGAGATAACGCGACAGCGAGGCCGCAGAAGCCGGTGCGTGTGGCGCTAAGCGTGCTCGCGCTGTGTTTTGCCTTGTCGGTGCTTGGCCGCGGCCTTGGCGAAAGTTTCACGGTCTTCCTGAAGCCGATCTCGGAAGATTTCGGCTGGGACCGCGCGCAGGTCGTCTCGGTCTACTCGCTCTCCTGGCTGATGAGCGGGCTCACGGCCCCGCTGGTCGGCCGCCTGTTCGACCGCTCCGGACCGCGCATGGTCTACGCGCTCGGACTGCTGCTGCTCGGCGGTTCATTCCTGGCCGCCTCGCATGCCCAGTCGCTGTGGCAATTCCAGCTGACCATCGGCTTGTGCGTCGGCCTCGGGATTGCGCTGGTCGGCAATGTGCCGAACTCCATCCTGCTCGGCCGCTGGTTCGGGCCGCGGCTGCCGACCGCGATGGCGGTCGTCTATTCCGCCATGGGCGGCGGCGTTCTCGTGCTGTTGCCGGTGTCGCAACTGCTGATCGATCACATCGGCTGGCGCGATTCTTATTGGTGGTTCGGCATCGTCGTGCTCTGTCTCGTGGTGCCGCTCCTGCTCCTGCCGTGGCGTTTATTCGCCGCCGGCTCGCCAACGCACGTCCGGAAGGCGAAGGTCGAGATAGAGGATCGCGGCTGGACGCTGGCAAGCGCCATGCGCCAACACGCTTTCTGGGCGCTGTTCTCGACTTTCTTTTTCACTGCGGTGGGAATGTCCGCGATCTCGGCACAGATCGTAGCCTATCTGATCGATGCCGGTTTCCCGCCGCTGCAGGCGGCGACCGCCTGGGGCTTTTCCGGGGTCGTGCTGACCGTCGGCATGGTGAGCGTTTCCACCCTTGACGGCATCATCGGGCGCCGGCCATCGGTCCTGCTCAGCTACGCCATTTCGATCATCGGGATCTTCTTCATGTGGCTCATCCAGTGGTTCCCGAACTACTGGCTGCTCGCCGCGTTCGTGATTTTCTTCGGCAGCATGGTCGGCTCGCGCGGGCCGCTGATCACGGCTACCGCGCTCAAAATCTTCCGGGGCGAGCGGGTCGGAACGATCTTCGGCACCATCGCGATCGGCAGCGGCCTTGGCTCGGCCTTCGGCTCGTGGAGTGGCGGCCTGATCCACGACTACACGCAGGGCTACAATGCGCTGATCGTATTCGCGCTGGTCAACGTGATCCTCGGAATGATTCCGTTCCTGGTCGTTCCGGCACTGCGGCGCTGAATTGGAATCCGAAGACCGCTAAGCGAAGCAGGCTCACTATCAGATGTGGGACAAGCAAGGTGGGCACGGCGCGTTGCGCCTTTGCCACCTTACGATTCTTGTTGGAGCTCAGTTGTTCGGCGCGAATTCCACCGGGTTGTTCTGCTTGCCGGTGTTGAATTCCATGATCTTCCGCGTCACGCCAGGGAACATGGCCGAGATCGGATTGACGCGCAGTACCGGTTGGGCGGGCGTGCCGACCACCTCATAGGTGACGCCGATCAGGCCTTCATTGCTGCCCGCGCCGAGGAACAGGCCGACGATCGGGATCTGGCCGAACATGTTGTTGAGCCCGTACATCGGAATGAAGGTGCCGCTCATGCGCACGGTATTGCCGACATAGTCGATGCTGCCCTCGATGGTGGCGCCGATCGCCGGCCCCTTCACGACGCCCTCGCGAACCGTAAGCTGGCCGCTGTTGCGGGTGAACTCCGCCCGCAGCCGCGTGAATGACACGCCACTCTGCGAGCCGGGCGGCCCGCCCGCAGCCACACGCTCGAGCGCCGCCTCGCCCTTGACGACGAAATTCATGACGTTCATCAGCCCCTCCTTGGGGCCGGGGTCAGAGGTCGGCGGCTCCAGCGCGAGCGCAAGCTGGCCGCCAATCATCTTGGAGTAGGTGTCGGTGAAGCGGAAGAAGGCGCCGGCGTCGTTGCTTTCGAGATAGATCACCTCGCGCCCCTGCCCGCGGCCCCGCAAATCGGCGGTGACCGGCGTGTCGCGGCCGAGCTTTCCGCTGAACGAGAAAGTCCGGATCGTGCCGTTGCGGCGCGAGAACTTGCAGTCGATGCTGCGCACCGCCTCGCCATTGAAGCCCTGCACCGCCCCCAGCTTGAGATCGACCTCCAGATCGATGTTCTTGGACTTGCTCTTGGACTCCGGCTCGCGGCCCGAGATCGCCGATTTGAGGAAGCCGCGGCCGTCGAACACGTCGCCGCGCATCGTCACCTTGACCACGCCATCCTGGCCGCGTTCGGCGCGCAGCGTGGTGCGATCGCCGTCGGTCGGCGAGTAGACCGGGAAGTTCGCGTTGAGGAGATCGCCATTCTGATCGACCTCGAGCGATCCCTTGATGGAGACGCCCCCGCCCTCCACCACAATGTCCTCGAACCGGGTCGAGGACTGTTTCTGCACAACGTTGAAAGTGGCCTTGCCCGATTTGCCCGGCACCTTCACCCAGCCCGGCAAAATGTTGTCGAGCTTGAGCGAGGTGAGATCGGCTTCAACCCCAAGCTTGCTGTCGTGATCACCGCCGCCGATCCTGCCGGTCAGCTTTACAGGCAATGCGCCTGTCACCGCGGAGCCAAGATCCAGGCCCAGCCGCGCGCGGCTCGCATCGTCGAGCGTGGCCGAGAGTTTGACGTCGGCGTCGCCCTCCGCCGACTTGCGGTACTCGAGCGACGCCTGCTGGCCGTTGATCTTGACGTCGCCTCGCACCTGGTAGCCCGCATTGTTGGCGACGACCTTGAGCGTGCTGGCCTCCAGCTTCTGGTTCATCACCAGCTTGTCGGCGGCAAAGCCGGTGAGATCGGCGGCCACGGTATAGGTCGTGTCCGACTTGGTGATCGCACCCTTGACCGGCAGGCCCATGTTGATGATGGCGGAGAAGTTGCCCTTGCTTGTATTTGGATCCACCAGGGAGCCCGCAAGGTCGCTCAGCCGGTCCGACGCCAGGATTTCAGCCGCAGCAGGAACAGGACCATCAACGCGGAGCTTTACCTTCGCGGGCGACGGCTTCGGCGCCATGTCGGGCACTTCGAAGGTGAAATCGGTGAAGTTGATCTTGCGCCCGGCCGGGGTGTCGGCGACGCCCTGGCCGATCGTCACCAGCGCCGTGCGTCCCGTGATCTTGGCTTTCAGATCGGCATCGCGCACCGCCGGCATCTGGTCGACGGGACGAACCGTAACGCCCGACGCCACGATGTTGACGGAAAGCCCGTCATCCGGGATCGGCGGGCCCTTGCGCGAGAGATTGCGCACCGGCGAATTGAGCGCGATGTCGATTCGCTGCAACTGCCCCTTTTCGATCCGCTCGATCACCCATTCGCGCACTTCCGGCACGATCAGGATCGGCCACATCCGCTTCAGGGCGGCGGCCGACATCGGCGTGCCGGCAAAACCGAGTTGAAGCCGCGGCTCGGCGGAATAATCCACCACGCCCGTGCCGGCGACACTGATCTCGCCATTGCTGAAGTCGGCCTGGGTCAGCAGCACGCGCTTCCTGTCGATATCGAAACGGAAGCCGACCGAGATTCGATTAAAGATCAGGGGCTGCTCGCCGTCGAGGCCGGCCAGCACGATGGTGCCGCCGGAAAGTCCGGCCTGCCAGTCATTGATCTTGCCGTTCGGCGGCTCGAGATGCGCCAGCAACGTCACGCGGTTGGCGCCGGAGATGATCTTGAACGGCGCCAACAGAACGCGGCGATTGGAATCCCATTCGACGTTCATCTCGGCCGAGTCGATCGCCATCGGATAGTCCGGCGTGTCGCTATCGATGATGTTGCCGGAGCCGGCGATGATCTTGCCGCGGAAATAGGTCGGCACGCCGTCCCGGCCGAGTTCGCCCTTCAACTCGCCCGACAACGGCAAGTCGGCGCTGTAGGTGAGATCCTTCACCCGCATCGCCAGGAAGATGTTGGCGGCCGGCACCTTGTCGGCCTTGATATCGACCGAGCGCACGCCGTTGGACGGAGGTCCGACGGTCACGCGCAGCGACCACGGCCTTGCGCCTTCTTCCCCGAGGCTAAACGCAATGCCGCCGTTGCTGGGGCGGCGCAGGCTGAGGCTGATATTTTCAAACGACCATTTGTTGCCGCGCTGCTGGTCGTCGACGAGCAGGTTTCCGTTCTTCAAACCGATCTCGTTGAGGTTCTGCCCGTCTAGCCCGGTGAGGCTCAGGCTGTCGAGCCAGTCGAGGCCGGCCAGGATCCCGGCCTGCGTGCTGTCCGTCGCGTTCGCAGGCGCCGGCGCCCCCGCGGTGGGCGGCGTCACCGGGATCTGGCGCGGGAACGTGGCCGGCAGGCCTGCTTCCTTCTTGGACGCGACGCCGGTCGCCAGCGGCTTTGCCGTCTCGCCCGCGGAGACCGAGACCTGCCCATCCGGCGTGATGCGGATGGCAAGCTCGGCATCGACAAGGTTGAGGCTTTCGGCGCGCAGCCGTCCCATCAACAGCGCGGCGCCGGAGAGCTTCACTTCGGCCTTCGGCGCGGTGGCGACGATGGCGCGATCGCGGTCACGCACGACGATATCGCGGATGCGTACCGCGATGCGGATGCGCCCGGCGCGCTCGATCTGGGTACCGCCGACCTCGACCGTGTTGCCGTGGCCTATATTTTCTTCGATCGCCGAGGCAAGCCAAGGCGTCGCTATGTCGAGATTGATCGGCCCGGCGCCGAGCCGCCACCACAAGCCGCCGAAGCAGGTCACCAGGATGACGGCGAGTGCGACAACCGCGATCGCCAGCCGCTTCACCCAGCGCTCGCCGATCATCCACCGCCGTAGCGCGCCGACACGATCGCCAAAGCGATGGATGCTCGAACCCGAGCCCGCCAGCAGTTTTCGCGCACGATGGCCGCCCGCCTCGTCCAGTTCACTATCCCAGTCGGGCTCGTCCCACTGCGGCGTTTGCGAACCGGCGCGCGGGCGCGATTGCAGGGGCTGCGCTTGACGCAACGGGGGATGCGGTCCGGCATGCGATCCTCCGGCCTGAGGACCTTGGGGAGACGAATTCCTTGCCATTGCCTCTCGGTGCTGGCGCTGATTGCGGGTTGGTTCGCCGCCAAGGGCGCGCCCGTCGATCCCCATCGAGCGCTCCTGTGCAGGCATCGCTGCCAATCCCCGGTTTTTACTGTGAGCCGTTACCGGCCCCGATGAGTCCTTCAATGAGCGGACGGACCGTGCTTCGAATTCCTTGTAACCATACTCCGAGGTCATCAGACTTGCCCAGCCACCGGCGCGAATCCGAATTCCCAGGACAAGACCCGCAATACCCCATTGATTGAGCCGCCGAAAGCGTCGAAAGGAAGGCGTATGTCCAAGAAAACGCGCAAGAAATCCCCCAAGACCTCACCCAGACCCGCCGCCGCAAAGCAGGCGAGTATTCGCTCACCAAAGGCGACGAAAGCGCGCGCGGCAAAAGCGAGCGGGACAAAACCGGCCAAAGCAAAAAAAGCGGCCGCACCGCCCCAAAAGCAAGGATCGCAGACAGCAGCGTCGAAACCGTTAAGGCAGAGCGCTTCCAAGCCGGCGCTATTGGCCGAAGGCGCGAAGGCGCCGAGCTTCCGCTTGCAGCGCGATGGCGGCGATTCCGTCTCGCTGTCCGATTTCGAAGGCCAGAAGCTGGTCCTGTTCTTCTATCCGCGTGCAGACACGCCCGGCTGCACCAAGGAGGCGATCGACTTCACGCGATTGATGAGCAAGTTCGCAACTGCCGGTACGGCCGTGCTGGGCGTCTCGGCCGACCCCGTGAAGGCGCAGGAGGCATTCCGGAACAAGCATCAGCTTGCGGTTCCTCTGATCTCGGATGAACGCCATGAGATGCTGGAGGCGTATGGCGCCTGGGGCGAAAAATCGCTGTATGGCAGGAAGTTCATGGGAATCATTCGCACGACGGTTCTGATCGGATCCGATGGGCGGGTGGCCCGGATCTGGCGCAATGTCAGGGTCGACGGGCATGCCGACCAGGTGCTGGAGGCGGCGCGGGCCCTCTAAGCTTGGGCTCTGCCCCTCAACCAAGTCTCCCGCCAGTTTCCATTTCCTGAAAATTAACCATACGGGGTTCAAATCGGTCTCGCCATTTGAGCCGTACGGAGTCCTGTCCGACCGGCGCGGGAGTGCCGATGTCGCATCGTTCCGGTCACCATTCCGAGTATCAGCCGCACCACCATCCGCAGCATCATGGCCGGCCGGCCCCTCGCCGCGCCGCCCCGCACCACCGCTCGCAGAAGCAAGCCGGCTACACCATCACCCATGCCGGCAAACAGGTTCGCTTCGGGCCGGTGGTATTCTGGATCGGGGTCGGCACGGTCACGTTGCTGGGCATGTGGTCGGCGGCGACAGCCACCTATTTCGCGTTCCGCGATGACGTCCTCACCCGCCTGATCGCGCGTCAGGCAGAGATGCAGTATGCCTATGAGGACCGCATTGCGGAGCTGCGTGCGCGCGTTGATCGAACTGCCAGCCGGCAGTTGCTCGACCAGGAGCAGTTCGACCAGAAACTCGATCAGATCATGCGCCGCCAGACCGCGCTGGAATCGCGCGCCACGGCGCTCGGCGCCATTTCGGATGTCGCCGTCACGGGGTCGGTTCGCCCCGCCGGCCGCGGCGCCTCCGCCGACGCGCCATCAGGCACGCCGAAGCCTTCGCCGATCAGCGATACCGTGATCTTCGTGGCTCCGCCCGACCGGGAAGCGCGGCTGGAATCGCGCGCACCCCTGACCGTCAAGCCGCAGCCCAATCAATTCGCCAAGGTCCAGGGCTTCGACAACGTCGTCCTCAAGCTGCAGATGTCGCTGGACCAGGTCGAGAAGCGCCAGATGGCAGCGCTCTCGGCCGTCGAGGACAGCCTGGAATCGCGGGCCCGGCGCATGCGCGGCGTCATCAACGATCTCGGGCTCGACATGGCCCAGCTGGAAGCCGCAACGCCGCGCAGCGCGGTCGGCGGTCCCTTCGTTCCCGTAAAGCTTTCCGCCGATGCCGGCCCCTTCGAGCGCCAGCTCAATCGCATCAACGTCACCCGCGGGCAGGTCGAGAAGCTGAACCGCACACTGGCGCTGGTGCCCTATCGCAAGCCCGTCGTCGGCGTGGTCGAGTTCACCTCCGGCTTCGGCGTGCGCAGCGACCCCTTCCTGGGCCGGCCGGCGATGCATACCGGACTGGACTTCCGCGCTGCCACCGGCGATCCCGTCCGCGCCACCGCCACCGGCAAGGTAGTCTCCTCGGGCTGGCAAGGCGGCTACGGCCGCATGGTCGAGATCGATCACGGCAACCGCATCTCTACCCGCTACGGCCACCTCTCCGAGATCAACGTCAAGGTCGGAGAGGTCGTGAAGATCGGCCAGGTGATCGGCGCAGTCGGCTCTACCGGCCGCTCGACGGGCCCGCATCTGCATTACGAAACCCGGATCGACGGCGATGCCGTCGATCCGCAGAAGTTTTTGCGTGCGGGCGTGCGGCTGAGCTCGGGCTAGCTTTTCGCCGTTCGCTCAAATACTTCGAGAGCGGAACCGCCCGCCCCCTCGGCGCTGATAAATTTCTCGCCTCGTGTCGGCCCGCGTGAAGGCCGGGCGTCCTTGCGGCAGAGACCGAGCCAAGCGAATAAATCGTCGAGCTCCGTCAGCAATGGAGAAGATAGCGTCATGTCACAAGGCAATACCGTCCGCCTGCACCGTGTTCTCGCGACCAAGCCGGAGAAGGTTTTCCGCGCTTTCCTCGATGCCGACGCGATGGCCAAGTGGCTGCCGCCCCACGGCTTCACTTGCAAAGTCCACCACATGGATGCCAAGGTCGGCGGCACCTTCAGGATGTCATTCGCCAATTTCAGCACGGGCAACGGCCACTCGTTCGGTGGAGAATATCTGGAGATCGTGCCCAACGAGCGCATCCGCTACACGGATCGCTTCGACGATCCCAACCTGCCGGGGGTCATCGAGGTGACGGTGACGCTGAAAGCGGTCTCCTGCGGTACGGAGATCAACATCGAGCAGGCGAACCTGCCGACGTTGATACCCGTCGAAGCTTGCTATCTCGGCTGGCAACAGTCGCTCGCGCAGCTTGCGCTGCTCGTGGAGCCGGATATTCCGGGATAAAGGCCGCCAGGAAGCGGCAGGCCACGGCGCCTCCCGGCGAGTGCCCGACTTCGCTCGAGTGAACTCGCCGAACAGCTCCCCTCCCATTGAAGCGCATCAACTCCATCTGGTCGATTGATCTCGGCGTGGCTGGCGCCGCGGGCGTACTTCGTCTGACTCTTTTGCGCGTTTGGGCCGTGGCCGTCGTCGCTGCCGCAAAAATCAGCAACAGGATCAGGCTGGTCCGGCGCAGCCTGCGCAGGTTGGCAAGAACCGGCATATTCCCGCAGGGATAGTTGTTGCGTTGCCACAATTGTGGGGAGTATGAGCAAGCGCCCATCCACCTCTTCGAGGCCACAAGTGCAGAAAGTACGCGTCGGACCGCGGCATCCCCGACTTGGCGCAACAGGCTTTCGCTTTGGCCGCTGGCTTGCGCGGAAGACGATGGGCGCAGCAGGCTTCTACGAACTCGACTCCGACTTCGCCAAGAAGCGTATATCGCGCGTTCGCGCCAAACTCGAGCGCGGCGAGACGGTGTTCCTCGTCGGGATCGGACTACCCGGCACGCACAACGCCGGCATCTCGCTGGTGGAGGTGACACAGGCGGACGGCCCGCGACTGATCGTGAACAATGAGGAAGAGCGCTTTTCCGGCAACAAGCACACCACCGAATATCCGGCGCAGTCGATCGAGGCCATGGTGGCGACGTTGCGAGCGATGGGCCGGGACATTGGCGATATCGATGCGTGGCTGACCAGCTGGGACTATTTTGCGCTCGCGGGAATGCTCACGCGCACGTTGGTTGAGGAAATCCCGCAAAGCCTGATGCTGGCACGGGTCGCCGACGCAACTGCATTCGATCGCCGCCGGCTCGATGCGATGACGCGTTCGCCGAAGAAACTCGGGCAGCAGCTCCACCTTGGGGGCCCGGTGCGGCTGATCTGCATGCCGCATCACGGCAATCACGCCTGGTTTTCCTTTGCGGCTTCGCCGTTTCCCGATGACGGCGAGCCGGTTGCGGTAGCCGTGCTTGATGGCACCGGAGATACCGGCTCGGTGTCGCTCTACGTCGTCAGGAACGGCGAGATGCGACTGCTTTACTGCAACAACAGCATGTTCGATTCGCTAGGCATGTTTTACAGCGTCGTGTCGTCGACGCAGGGCGGCTGGACCTGGCTCTCCAGCGAGGGCCGGTATATGGGCGCCGCGGCCTGGGGCGACATGAACCGCGCCAGCAATCCCTACTACAAGCGCTTGAGGGAAGTGTTGCAATTCCGCGGCAATGGCGAGGTCCGGCTCAACCGCGCCATGGCGAACTGGTACTACGATCCCTCGATCAAGCCGTACAAGCGTCCGTTGATCGACATCCTCGGCGAACCGCTGAAGCCGGAGCAGTTGTGGAATCCGGACGCGGTATTGCGCGTCGAGGACATCCAGCATCGTCCCGACACCCAGGATCGCCTCGACAAGGCAGCGGCGACGCAACTGGTGCTGGAAGATGCGATGATCCATGTCGTCGATCATCTGTTGCGCTCGACCGGCGCGCACCGGCTGGTGCTGACGGGCGGCGTCGCGCTGAACGCGATCGGCAACATGCGGCTGCTCGAGCATTTCGACGAGGCATGGTTCGAGAAGAACCAGGGACGGAAGGCACGGCTGCATCTGTGGATTCCGCCGGTGCCCGGCGATCCCGGCGTCGTCATCGGCGCCGCCTGGCAGTTCGCCCATCTTGCGGGCGCCTCGCGCGGCGCACCGATGAGCCATGCCTTCTACTGCGGCACGCCGCCGACGGGAGCGGATATCGCGGCGGCCCTGCAGGCCGACGATGTCGCCTCGCAACGCATCGGCGACATCTCGACCGATGAAGGCCGCGACGCCATCGCCGACCTGATGGCCTATGCCGTCTCGCAGACCGGCGTCATCGCGATATACCAGGGCGCTGCCGAAACCGGCCCGCGCGCGCTCGGTCACCGCTCGATCCTCGCCAATCCCTGCGATCCCGCCGCGCGCGAACGGCTGAACGAGCGCGTCAAATATCGCGAGGCGATACGGCCGCTCGCGCCCATGGCGACGCTGGAAGCCGCACAACAACATTTCGAACTGCTGCCGGGCGCGTCGGATGCCGACTACAACGCTTATAACTACATGGTGCTGACGGCGCATTCGAAGCCAGGAGCGCGCGAGAAAATTCCTGCCGTCATTCACGCCGACGGCACCGGCCGCATCCAGATCGTGCGGCAGGCCGACGACCCCCTCGTCTACGCCTATCTGAAGGCGATGGGCCGTCGTGTCGGCGTCGAGATGTCGGTCAACACCTCGTTCAATGTCGCCGGGCCCATCGCGCAGACGCCGCAGCAGGCCATCGACACGTTGCGCCGGTCAAAGGGGCTGGACGCCGTGCTGATGGTCGCCGACGACGGCGCCGTGCATGCGGCATGGCACGGCGGCGAGCGCGACAGCGGACGATTTACGGGCTGGCTTGCCGAATGGCGAAAGGTTCAGGCAAACTAGCGCTTGAACTCACCATTAGCCAACACGATCTGCACTCTGCCATGACCTCATTGCCCCCAAGCGACCCCGCGCAGCAATCCATTCGCGATCACTTGCTCGGAACATGGACGCTGGTTGCCGTCACCAGCGAAGGACCGGACGGCGCCAGGGGTGAACCGTTCGGACCGGATCCGAAGGGCGTAATTCTGTTTGCAAACGACGGATACTTCTCGCTGCTGCAATCGCGCGCCGCGATCCGCAAAATAGCCACCAATGACCGCGCCAGGGCTACAACCGAAGAAGCGCAGGCAATCGTCTCGGGCTCGATCGCCTATTACGGCACTTACACAGTCAACGAAGCCGACAAGACGATCTCGGTCCGCTTGCTCAACAGCACATTCGCGAACCTGCTCGACACTCCGGAGCAGAAGCGCATCATCACGTCGCTTACGCAGGACGAACTCAGGTTCACCAACCCGAGGACGCCCGCAGGCGTGACGCTGCTGACGGTATGGAAGCGGGCTGCTGCGCAATAGCATCAACACGGCACCCTGTTTCGCTTATGCCGGCGCCCGCCAGCCCACGAAGTTGCCGATCCGCTCGGCGAGAAACCGATTTCCGGCCCCTCATTTTGGCCGCGAGATGATCTCGATCATCCTGCCTTCGTCGTCGTCGGGCATCTCCGATTTCGCCTGCTCATAGGCGGCCAGCGCCGCGCGGCTGACGGGCACCGCGGGCAACAGCTCTTCGGCAAGCCGTACGGCGTAGGCCGCATCCTTGTGGCGCAGCGCCGCAGTGAACGTCGCCCCGGCAAAGTCGCGCGCAACCATGCGCTGCGAATGACGGATCACCTGCGGGCTTGCCACTGCGCCGGTCGAGAGCGCCTCGGCCACCAGCTTCATGTCGAGACCGGCTTGCTCGGCGATCGCCACGCCCTCGGCGAGACTTGCGATCTGCACCGCGCCCATCAGGTTGTTGATCAGCTTGAACACGGTGCCTGACCCGACCGCGCCGAAATGGCGGATGGTGGTGCAGAGCGGCGCAAGATAGGGCCGTGCCGTTTCAAGATCAGCCGCGTCGGCGCCGACCAGCAGCGTCAGCTTTCCCGCGGCAGCGGCTTCTGGCAGGCCCGTGACGGGACAATCGATATAGACCAGACCGCGGGCACGCAGCTCCCGCGCCATGTCGAGGGCGTGACGGTGCGAGACGGTCGAGCACTCGATGGCGAGCGTCCCCGCCTTCATGACGGCGGCCGCTCCGTCGCTTCCGAGCCACACGGCCCGCGAGGCTTCGTCATCCGCCACCATGGTGACGGCGGCATCGGCGCCGCTTGCTGCCTCGGCTGGCGAGGCCGCCCGTCGGGCGCCTCGCGCAACCAGATCGTCGGCTTTTGCGTTGCTGCGGTTCCAGACCGCGACCTCAAAGCCCGCATCGAGATAACGGCCGGCCATGCCGTGGCCCATCCGCCCCAATCCGATGAAGGCGACGCGTGGCATCGGTTAATCCACATCCTCCACCGCGGCGGGGCCGGTGCCGAAGGCGCGCTGCGCCAGGGTCGCGGCCATGAACTCGTCGAGATCGCCGTCGAGCACGCCTGCGGTGTCCGAAGTCTGCACGCCCGTGCGCAGGTCCTTCACCATTTGATAGGGCTGCAGCACGTAGGAGCGGATCTGGTGGCCCCAGCCGATGTCGGTCTTGGCGGCCTGGTCGGCCGCGGCCTGCTCCTCGCGCTTCTTCAGCTCGATCTCATATAGCCGCGCGCGCAGCATGTCCCAGGCCTGCGCGCGGTTCTTGTGCTGCGAGCGGCCGGCTTGGCAGACCACCGCGATGCCGGTCGGGATGTGCGTCAGGCGCACTGCGGATTCGGTCTTGTTGACGTGCTGGCCGCCTGCGCCGCCCGAGCGCATGGTGTCGGTTCGCACGTCCGACTCCTTGATCTCGATCTTGATGCTGTCGTCGATGACGGGGAAAATCTGCACCGATGAGAACGAGGTGTGCCGCCTCGCATTGGAATCGAAGGGCGAGATGCGCACCAGGCGATGCACGCCCGCTTCCGTCTTCAGCCAGCCATAGGCATTGTGGCCCGAGATCTGGATGGTGGCGGACTTGATGCCGGCTTCTTCGCCCTGCGACTCCTCGAGAAACTCGACCTTGAAGCCATGCTTCTCGGCCCAGCGCGTGTACATGCGCAGCAGCATCTGCGCCCAGTCCTGGCTTTCGGTGCCGCCGGCGCCGGCGTGGACCTCCAGATAGGAATCGAATTTGTCCGCCTCACCCGACAGCAGCGCCTCCAGCTCGCGCCGGGCTACCTCCTTCTTCAGATCCTTCAGCGCCTTCTCGGCCTCAGCAACGACGCCCGCGTCGTTCTCCTCCTCGCCGAGCGCGATCATGTCGATATTATCCTGCAGGTCGCGCTCGACCTTGCCGATGCCGGACAGCGCATCCTCCAGCGAGGTGCGCTCCTGCATCAGCTTCTGGGCCTTCTGAGGATCGTTCCAGAGATTGGGGTCTTCGGCGAGCTTGTTCAGCTCAGCCAGACGGGCCGTCGATTTCTCGACGTCAAAGATGCCTCCTCAGCAGCCCGACTGACTGCTTGATCTCTTCAACAAGGCGTTCGATTTCGGCGCGCATGATTCTTCCGGCGGCGTTCAACTGGATAGGCGGGATGTAGCGGGGCAAGCCGCCCGACGCAACCGGCTACCACAATCCGCCGGTGCCCGGACGCATGATGCTACCAGCATCGGGCGGCGCGTACATTGGCCGGCCGGGGTCGGCGGTGGGATCGACGCCAATCGCGGCGTAATTATCCGGCGGCGCCGTGCCGGGCTTGAAGGCTTCAAGGATCGTGCCGCGGCCTTCGTAGGCGCCGGCTCGCATGCCGCTCTTGGAGTCGACGCGCACCAGCTTGATCCCTGCGGGAACCTTGAACGGAATCGGCGGCTTGTCGGCAAGCGCCAGCTTGAGGAAGTCGCGCGCGATGGGAGCGGCGAGATGGCCGCCGGTGGCGCCCTTGCCGAGGTGGCGCGGCTTGTCATAGCCGACATAAATGCCGACCACGATGTCCGGCGAGAAACCGATGAACCAGGCGTCCTTTTCGTCGTTGGTGGTGCCGGTCTTGCCGGCGATCGGCTTGCCGACTTCCTTCATCACGGTTGCGGTACCGGCCTGCACCACGCCTTCCATCATGGAGGTGATCTGGTAGGCCGTCATGGCGTCGAGCACCTGCTAGCGGCGGTCCACGAGCTGCGGTTCGGGCTGGTTCTTCCAGCCGCCCGGAGCGTCGCAGCCGCGGCATTCGCGCTGATCGTGCTTGAAAATGGTATGGCCGTAGCGGTCCTGGATCCGATCGATCAGCGTCGATTTTACGCGCCGCCCGCCATTGGCGAACATCGAATAGGCGGTGACCATGCGCATGACCGTCGTTTCGCCCGCGCCGAGCGCGTAGGAGAGATAGTTCGGCAGCTCGTCATAGACGCCGAAGCGCTTGGCGTATTCGCCGATCAGCGGCATGCCGATGTCCTGCGCGAGGCGCACGGTGACCGTGTTGAGGGAGCGCTGCAGCGCCACGCGCAGGGTGACCGGACCATAGTACTTGCCGGTTGAGTAGTTTTCCGGTCGCCAGACGCCTGCGCCCTGCCCCTGATCGATTTCGATGGGTGCGTCAACCACCACCGTGGACGGCGTGTAGCCGTTGTCCAGGGCCGTCGAATAGACCAGCGGCTTGAAGGACGAGCCCGGCTGACGATAGGCCTGCGTGGCGCGGTTGAACTGGCTCTGGTCGAAGGAGAAGCCGCCGACCATCGCAAGGACGCGGCCGGTGTAGGGATCCATCGCAACCATGGCGCCGGACACTTCGGGCAGCTGGCGCAGCCGATATTGCCCCTCGATCTCCTTGCCGTCCTTGCTGAACAGCGGGTCGACATAGACGACATCGCCGGGCTGCAACACCGACGAGACCGTGGTCGGCGTCTTGAAGCGGTTCGGCCCCGAAGCGGGCTTGGCCCACTTCACGCCGTCGATCGTAACGATGCCGGTCTGGCGAATCTTGCTGATGGCGCCCCCGAGCTCGCGGCCCGGCTGGAACCCGACCCGGGCCGACTGGTCGCTGGTCTCCAGCACCACCGCCATCCGCCACGGCGAGATGTCCGACAGCGACTTGATATCGGCGAGCTTCACGCCCCAATCGCCCGATATGTCGAGCTTCTGCACCGGGCCGCGATAGCCAGTCGCCTCGTCGAAATTGACGAGACCCGCGACCATGGTCTTGCGCGCCATCACCTGCAGCTTGGGATCGAGCGTGGTGCGGACCGAGAGGCCGCCCTCATAGAGCTTCTTCTCGCCGTAGCGCTCAAAAATGTCGCGGCGGACTTCCTCGGCGAAATATTCGCCGGCGAAGACATGTGCCCCAGTGGAGCGCGAGGCGACGTTGAGGCCATCCTTGCGCGCCTTGTCGGCGTCGGCCTGCTTGATCCAGCCGTTTTCGAGCAAGCGGTCGATCACATAGTTGCGCCGCTCGATGGCACGGTCGCGGTTACGCACGGGATGCAGGGTCGCCGGCATTTTCGGCAGCGCCGCGAGATAGGAGGCTTCCGCAATCGTGAGCTCGTTCACCGACTTGTCGAAATAGGTCAGCGAGGCGGCTGCGATGCCGTAGGCGCCCAGCCCAAGGTAGATTTCGTTGAGGTAAAGCTCGAGGATGCGGTCCTTGGAATAGGTCCGCTCGATGCGCATGGCGAGCAGCGCTTCCTTGATCTTGCGCGTGAACGAAACCTCGTTGGTCAGAAGGAAGTTCTTGGCGACCTGCTGGGTGATCGTCGAGGCGCCCTGCGGGCGCCGGTTGGAGCCGAAATTCTGCGCATAGGCGACGGCCGCGCGCGCCATGCCGGTGAAGTCGATGCCGCCGTGCTCATAGAAATTCTTGTCTTCGGCGGCGAGGAAGGCGTTGATCACCATCTTCGGGACCGCCTGGATCGGCAGATAGAGGCGACGCTCCTTGGAATATTCGCCAAGCAGCGAGCCGTCCGACGCATGGATGCGCGTCATCACCGGCGGCTCATAATCCTGGAGCTGCGAATAATCGGGCAAATCCTTGGAGAAATGCCAGATCAGGCCGGCGGCGGCGGCGACGCCCACAAGAAATACCACGGTCCCGGCAGCGAACAGGAAACCCAAAAACCGCACGAGCAAGCGCATTATCGATGTTCCGTTCTAACCGTAAGCGCCGCTTTTGCGGGCGATTCCTTCAATTCCTAAACCTTCGCGCCAATTGGCCTGGTTCGCGGGACGAATAATACATGGTCTGGCGGGCAAATTTGACTGATTCCGCTAGCCGCTTCAGTGGTTTTTTATTGGGCTTCGCCTGTGGCCAAACTAGGGCTTACCGAAACCTCGGGCCGCCCTAGTTGGCCCCTGCACTTACGAGGCGTTTGGCCAGAAACGCGTCGATAGCCTGGGACATGGCGCCAACCGTGCGGTTGCGCCAGCTCTCCGATATCAGATGCTCGCGATCGCCCTTGTTGGAGACGTACCCGAGTTCGACCAGCACCGAAGGCACATCGGGCGCCTTCAGCACCCGGAAGCCGGCTGACTTCAAGGGATGCTTGTGCATCCGAACGGTGGTCTTCATCTCGCCCATCAAGAGGCGTGCGAAGCGATTGGAAAACGTTCGCGTTTCCCGCTGCGCGAGGTCGATCAGGATGTCGGCCACGACGGGCTCCTCGCTCATCGTTACGCCTGCAATGGCATCCGAGCGGTTTTCCGCTTCCGCCAGCCGTTCTGCTTGGGCGTCGGAGGCCTTGTCCGACAGCGTGTAGATGGTGGCGCCCTGTGCGTCGCCTTCGCCCCGCGGCAGCGCGTCCGCGTGGATCGACACCAGGAGCGCCGCCGAATGGCCGCGCGCTATACGAACGCGCTCATCGAGCGGGACGAAGGTATCGTCGCTCCGGGTCATCACCACCCGGTACTTGCCCGATTTCTCGAGGCGGTCGCGTAGCGCAAGGCCGAAGGCCAGAACGAGGTTCTTCTCCATGAATTCGCTGCCGCCGGCCTGCGTGCCGTTGTCGGGACCGCCATGGCCGGGATCGATCACGACCACCGGGCGATTGTCCGGCGGTTCTGCCGGCTTGGCCGACGCGGCAGGATCTATGGCCGCCTTGGCGTCCGCAACGGCGGCGCGCAGGTCGGGCCGGGATTCCGTCGCCAGCGACTGCATGAAGGCAGCGCGGTCGACCTCCGAAAGTTCAAGCACCAGTCGCGGCGGCTGGCCGTTGGCGGCTTCCAGCACATAAGAATTGGCGATCTTGGCCGGCCCCGTCAGGTCGAACACGATTCGGGAACCGCCGGGCATGACAAGCCCATAGCGGAACGCCTTGACCAGTCCCCGTCCCGCCGTGCCGACGCCGGCCGGTAGCTGGAAACTGACCTGGGGAATATCGACCACTACCCGGTAGGGGTCGGCGAGCAGGAAGGCGCGGTGCTGAATCGGCTTGTCGAGATCGAGTACGAAACGGGTCTGCTTCGCATCGCCAGCCAGCCGCGCGTCCGATGCAACCGGGAAATTCGAGACCGCCGCCGGCACCGCCGCCTGCCCTTCGGCGGCAGCGGCGGGACTCGGCGCCGCGCATAGCAATGCTGCGCCGCACAATAGCACGGAACCCAGCAAAACGTGGTGATTTGCGCGGCTCGCCAACGGTCTCAGCCTCCAGAGGAGCCCCTCTTACCGCAATAAAACTGCAGGGTTAATCGGACCTTAATGTTCCCACCGTGAAAAGCGGGGAGTGTTGCGCCCCAGCGACGCTCCTTGCACCTAACGTCCAATCCACGTATGTAAATGCTGCTGAAGGCTATTTTCCGGTTGTGTCGCGTTCAGCCTCCCGGTGCCGCGCCGGAACCTCCAAATGATGGAGATTTCCAGCGTTTTCCGATCCCTCCAGAGCCTGCGCAGCGCGCGGCTGGCAAGGAGCGGCGGTTTCGAGCCCGAGCGGCGGCCCGTCCCAAAGGCCACTTTTCTGCTCCAGGGACGGTTTTTGATGCGGCGCAGCCGAACATCTAGCCCCTCGGGGCCCGATGTGCGATTCGCCGGCAAGGCGTGCTTTGCGCCAAGCCGGGCCGACAGCGAGCTAGCAGGCGGCACCCATGCCGCCCCTATTTTTAGACGGGCCGACGCTTGATGCGCCAGACTGTGTTGCCGACCCTGATCCACGAAGCGAACGCACTGCGGTGCCCCGCTTTCGTGCGATCCCGTTCGGCGCGGCGCGCCGGGTTGCGATTTGGCCTTCCCCTCACCCCCGAATCAGGTGGACCGTCGCGTCCCAGGCCAGCGCCGCTTGCGCCCGCCATGAAACGCGCCCGCCGCCGTCATGAGTTCCAAGATGCCCAACAAAATGTTGATCGATGCCACCCACCCGGAGGAGACCCGGGTCGTCGTGGTTCGCGGCAATCGAGTCGAAGAGTTTGATTTCGAGACCGCCCAGCGCAAGCAATTGCGCGGCAACATCTATCTCGCCAAGGTCACCCGCGTAGAGCCTTCGCTGCAGGCCGCCTTCATCGAGTATGGCGGCAACCGGCATGGCTTTCTCGCCTTCAGCGAAATCCATCCCGACTATTACCAGATCCCGGTCGCCGACCGTCAGGCGCTGATCGAGGCCGACGAACGCGCCCATCGCGAGGCCGAAGAGGAGAACGAGAATCGCTCCCACCGCCGCCGCTCGCGCCATCGCAGCGCTCGCCGTCGTGGCAATGGCGACCGCGTCCGCAGCGAGATCGTCGAGGGTGCCGCCGATGCCGCGCTGCTCGAGCCGCAGGCCGTCGAGGGTCACGAGCACGGTGGCGAGCACGAAGGGCACGCCTATGAGGCTCATGGCGAGCACCATGAGCATGAAGCCCATGATGAAGCCCATGATCATGATCACAGCCACGAGCACCATCATGGCGCCGAGGGCGACGATCATCACGATCACGGACATGCGCAGGAGGAGCACGCGCACGCCTCCGACGAAGTGCCTGCTCAGATAACGCAGCCCGATCCGGTCGTCGCCGTGGTCCAGGAATCGGTTGCTGCGACTGCGCCCGAAACAACCGCAGGCGGCGAGATCCAGGTCGAGCCCGAGCGCGCCGCCGAAGAACAGGCCCAGGAAAACGTCGCGCATGCAGACGATGCGGTCCGTGCCGAGCACGCGGCCGAAGAGACCGCCGAAGTGCATCACGGCGAACTCGTACCCGTTGCGCCCGGCGAGGAACTCGGCGACGACGATGAGGAGGACGGCGAGGACGCCGAGGAGGAAGTCGTCGAATCCGTCGGAGGCGACGACGTGCTGGAAGAAGTTCCGGAGCGTCCGTTCCGTCCGCGCCGCCAGTACAAGATCCAGGAAGTCATCAAGCGCCGCCAGGTGATGCTGGTGCAGGTGGTCAAGGAAGAGCGCGGCAACAAGGGCGCCGCGCTGACCACCTATCTGTCGCTCGCCGGCCGCTATGCCGTGTTGATGCCGAACACCGCCCGCGGGGGCGGCATCAGCCGCAAGATCACTTCGGCCCAAGATCGCTCGCGGCTGAAGGAGGTGGTCCAGGACCTCGACGTGCCCGAGGGCATGGGGATCATCCTGCGCACCGCGGGCGCTTCCCGCACCAAGCCAGAGATCAAGCGGGACTTCGAATATCTGATCCGAATGTGGGAGACCGTGCGCGACATGACGCTGAAGTCGCAGGCCCCCACCCTCGTCTACGAGGAAGGCTCGCTGATCAAGCGCTCGTTGCGCGACCTCTACAACAAGGAGATCGACGAAATCCTGGTGGCCGGTGAAAGCGGCTACCGCGAAGCGCGTGACTTCATGAAGATGCTGATGCCGTCCAATGTGAAGTCGGTGAAGCAGTATCGCGACGGACAGCCGCTGTTCTCACGCATGGGCGTCGAGAGCCAGCTGGATGCGATGTTCTCGCCGACCGTGCAGCTGCGCTCCGGAGGCTACATCGTCATCAACCAGACCGAGGCGCTGGTCTCCATCGACGTCAACTCCGGCCGCTCGACGCGCGAGCATCACATCGAGGATACCGCGCTGAAAACCAATCTGGAGGCCGCCGAGGAAGTGGCCCGGCAACTCAGGCTGCGCGACCTCGCCGGCCTGATCGTCATCGACTTCATCGACATGGACGAGAAGCGCAACAACCGCGCCGTGGAGCGGAAACTTTCCGATTGCCTCCGTCAGGACCGGGCGCGCATCCAGGTCGGCCGCATCTCGCATTTTGGCCTCCTCGAAATGTCGCGCCAGCGCATCCGCGCCAGCGTGCTGGAATCTTCGACCGAGCCCTGCGCGCATTGCGGTGGCACCGGCCATGTCCGCTCGGTCTCGTCGGTGGCGCTGCAGCTGTTGCGTGGCATCGAAGAGATCCTGATGAAGGGCGCGACCCATAACCTGACGGTGCGCACCCGGACCGACGTCGCGCTCTACGTTCTCAACCACAAGCGCGGCCATCTGCGCGACCTCGAAAACAGTTTCAAGGTCTCGCTGTCGGTCGTCGCCGACGCGAGCGTCAGCGGGCAGCAATCCTTCGTCATCGACCGTGGCGAGCAGGTGCACACGCTGGAAGCGGCGAAGACCCTGCTCGCGGCGCAGGCCGCAAGCGCTCCGGCGCAGCAGGATGACGTCGAGGACGATGATGAGGCCTTCGATATCGAGACGGAGTCGGAGATCGAGACCGATGAGACCGAAGGCCTCGACGAACAGCCAGCGGCTGAGGAAGCCAGCGGCGAAGGCGATGGCCAGCGGCGCCGGCGGCGCCGGCGGCGGCGTGGCCGCGCTGGCGAGGCGCGCGAAGGCGTTCAGCCGCGCGACGATGCGGACACGGTGCAGGCAGCGATGGCAGAGCCGGCCGATGGCCAAACCGACGATGGCTTCTCGGATGAGGAAACGGAGTCCGATGAGCAGCCCGGCTTTGCCGATGCTGAAGCCGGTCAAGGTGGCGAACGACGGCCGCGCCGCCGTGGACGCCGTGGCGGCCGCCGCCGGCGCGGTGGCGGACGCGACGACGGCCTGGCCGGATCGATCAGCGACGAACTGACGCCGCCCTCGCCGCACGAAGCCGCCGACGCCGTGGCCGATTTCGACAGTGGATCGGAACCAGCTCCATCGATCGCGCAGCCGGACGAACCTGCGCCGCCGACATTCACGC
>JAEZEU010000350.1 GCA_023432885.1 Pseudomonadota bacterium
ACCTTCGATTATGCGGAGGCCGCCACCTTCCTCGCCGGCCACGGCACCGCCTATCACGCGCTGATCGATCGCGGGCAGCTCAAGCCCGGCGAGGTGCTGCTGGTGCATGGCGCCGGCGGTGGCGTTGGGCTTGCCGCAGTCGAGATGGGCAAGATGCTAGGCGCGAGCGTGATCGCGGCCGCATCCAGCGACGAGAAGCTCGAGATCGCATGAGCGCGCGGCGCCGATCATCTCATCCGCTACGACCGCGAGCCGTTCCGCGATGCGGTGAAGCGAATGACCGACGGCCGCGGCGCCGACGTCGTGTTCGATCCCGTCGGCGGCGAGGTGTTCGAGAATTCGATGCGCTGTATCAACTGGGGCGCCCGGCTGCTCGTGATCGGCTTTACGGGCGGCATTGGCCTAGCCAAAACCAACCTGCTGCTGATCAAGGGCGCCAGCGTGATCGGTGTGCGTGCGGGCGAGGCTGTGCGGAAAGATCCGGCGCTCGGCGAGAAGCGGCTGAAGGACCTGCTCGCCTGGGCGGAAGCCGGCAAGCTGCGGCCGCACGTGTCGCACCGGCTCCCGCTCGAAGAATACGCCAAGGCGATGCGGCTCTTGATCGATCGCAAGGCAATCGGGCGCGTGGCGCTGGTGATGGAGTAATTGCCGCGATCGTCATTCCGGGGCGATGCGAAGCATCGAACTCTGGGGCGCCCTTGCGCCCCTGAGAATCTCGAGATTCCGGGTCTGGTCCTTCGGACCATCCCGGAATGACTGCTACGCAGTCACTTATACTCCCGCTCGTCCCACCACGGGAAATAGTCGGGCATGTCGCTCGACACCTTCTCTTTGAACTGGGCCGGGCGCTTTTCCAGGAACGACACCACGCCTTCCTTGACGTCATCCGAGCGGCCGCGGGCATAGATGCCGCGGCTGTCGACCTTGTGGGCTTCCATGGGATCGTCGGCCCCCATCATGCGCCACATCATCTGGCGGATCAGCGCGACCGATACGGGCGCTGTTTTCGCCGCGATCTCCTTGGCGAGGGCCCGGGCGGTCGGCAACAGCTGGTCGGGCGGCACCACCTTGCTGACGAGGCGGCCGGCGAGGGCCTCCTGCGCCGGGAAGACGCGGCCGGTGTAGCACCACTCCAGTGCCTGGGAAATGCCGACGATGCGCGGCAGGAACCAGCTCGAGGCGGCCTCCGGGACGATGCCGCGCTGGGAGAAGACAAAGCCGAAGCGCGCGGCTTCCGAGGCGATGCGGATGTCCATCGCGAGCTGCATGGTGACGCCGATGCCGACCGCCGGGCCGTTCACCGCGGCGATGACCGGCTTCAGGGATTTGAAAATGCGCAGCGTCACCTGGCCGCCGCCGTCGCGCACCTGCGGGTCGCTGTAATCGACCGCGCCGCTGGCGAGCCGCTTCACCGGGCCGCGCCGCGCATCGCGGTCAAAGGTGTTGGCTCCAGAGGAGAGGTCGGCGCCTGCGCAGAAGGCGCGGCCTTCGCCGGTGACGATGATGGCCCTGACATTGTCGTCCTTGTCGGCGGCGTCAAAGGCGGCGATCAGCTCCTGCTGCATCTGCCCGGTGAAGGCGTTGAGCTTTTCCGGCCGGTTCAGGGTGATGGTGAGGATCTGTTCCGAAACCTCGTATTTGATCGTCTCGTACGCCATGGGTGTTTCCTTGCAATTGTTCGCTGGTGTTTCTTTAGCGTCATTCCGGGGCGCCTCGAAGCGGCGAGCCCGGAATCCATAACCACTATCGTGAGTATGGATTCCGGGCGCGCTGCGCGAGCCCCGGAATGACAGCAAACTACTTCATCGGCGGCGAGGGCCACGGCTTCTGCGCGCCGCGCAGGCCCTCAAAAGCCTTGGCGATGCCGAGCACGCCGAGGTCGTCGAAGCGACGGCCGACGATCTGGACTCCGATCGGGAAACCATGCGTGTCGTATCCGCCATTGATGGACACGGCCGGATTCTCCGACATGTTCCAGGGCATGGTGTAGGCGACGTGTTCGAACGGCTTCTGCGGATCGTTGATGGGTGCAGCGAACTCCGCCGGAAAGTTCACCACGGGCGAGACCGGCGAGATCAGATAGTCGAGCTCGCAGAACAGCCTTGCGGCCGCGGCACGGATCGCCATGGTTTGGTTGAAGCCGTTGATGACATCGACTCCGGAAAGTTTTGCGCCGCGCTCGGCCCATTGCAGGATATAAGGCAGCGCCTTGGCGCGCTCCTTCTCGGGTACCTTGGACAAGTCGGCCCACATGCGCGCGCGGAAGAAGTCATCGATGCCGTCGAGCATCTGGCGGGTCAGGATGCCATCGACCTCGGTGACGACGGCGCCAGCGGCTTCGAATGCCTTGGCTGCCTTCACGACGACGTCACGTACAGGCTTCTCGAGCGCCTGTCCCGTACCGGCATCGAGCATCAGGCCGAGCCGCAGCTTGCGCGGCGATCTATCCAGCGCCTTCCAGTTGATGTCATGCGCGGGCAGGCTCATGCCGTCGCGGCGGTCGGGCTTCGAGAGCACGCTCATCATCAGCGCGGCATCGTCGACGGTGCGGGTCATCGGGCCCGCGACGCGGCCGACATAGGGCGGATCGATCGGCACGCGGCCGAGGCTGGGCTTGAGCGCAACCAGGCCGCACCAGGCCGCGGGCAGGCGAACCGAGCCGCCGATGTCGGTGCCGAGATGCAGCGGTCCGTAGCCGGCCGCCGCAGCCGCGCCCGCACCGGCGGAAGAGCCGCCGGGATTCTTGCTGAGGTCCCAGGGATTGCGCGTGAGGGGATGGAAGCTCGACAACCCCGACGACAGCATGCCGTAGTCGGGCATGGTGGTCTTGGAGAAGATCACCGCACCCGCTTCGCGCAGCCGCGCGGCAGGCGGAGCATCGCGTTCAGCGGCGGCCAGCGGCACGCTCGCCGCACCGAGCGGGATCGGCTGGCCCTTGGTGGCGACATTGTCCTAGATGGTGACCGGCACGCCGTCGAGAAGGCCGGTGGGCTCGCCATTATTCCAGCGGTCGGTCGAGGCCTTCGCCACCTTGCGCGCGCCGTCGGGATCGAAGGCGTAGAGCGCCTTGATATGCGGCTCCCAGCGCGCGATGTGCGCGATCACGTCCTCCAGCACTTCCGAGGGCGAGAACTGCTTGGCCTTGTAGCCGGCGATCAGGTCGACGGCGGACAGGTCGTGCAGCGAGGTGACGGCTTCTTCTTGTTTGATCTCATGCATGGGCACCTGCCGGTAGACGGGTTTCGACGATACGGGCGAACATGCTGGCGCCGATTGGCAGAATCTTGTCGTCAAGCACGTAGCCGGGATTATGCACCGGCACCGAGCCGTCGTGACCGACCCAGAAGTAGGCGCCGGGAATGGTCTGCAGCATGTCGGCAAAGTCCTCGCTGCCCATCTTCGGCTGCGTGCGCGTGATCACCTTTGCGGGGTCGACCACGGTGCGCGCGACTTCCTCGACCACCCTGGACTGCTCGTCCTGGTTCACCAGCACGCTGAAGATATCGCGGATGTCGACAGTGATCTCGACCTGAAAGGCGGCCGCGATGCCGGCGCAGATCGTGCGCATGCGCTCGCGCACCAGCGCGCGGACCTCGTCGGAGAAGCAGCGTACCGTCCCGCACAGCTTGGCCTCGCCCGGGATCACATTGTAGGCGGAACCGGCGTGAATCTGCGTGATCGACACCACGGCGGCCTGCAAGGGATCGACGTTGCGGCTGACGATGCTTTGCAACGCCTGGCCGACAGTCATGGCGATGACGACGGGATCCTTGGAGCGTTCCGGCATGGCGCCATGGGCGCCATAGCCGTTGATGACGATGTCGAAGAAATCGGCGCCCGCCATCGCGGGGCCGGGCAGGATGGCGATCTCGCCATGGTTCAAATCCGGCGCGTTGTGCAGGCCGTAGAGCTCGTCGCAGGGAAATCTTTCGAACAGCCCGTCCTTGATCATGGCGCGGGCGCCGCCGAGACCTTCCTCGGCCGGCTGGAAGATGAAATGCACGGTGCCGTCGAAATTGCGGGTTTCGGCGAGATAGCGCGCGGTACCGAGCAGCATGGTGGTGTGGCCGTCATGGCCACAGCCGTGGAAACGGCCCGGAATGGTCGAGCGCCAGCGCAGGTTCGTGTTCTCTTCCATCGGCAGCGCGTCCATGTCGGCGCGCAGCCCGATGCGCTTTCCGCCGTTGCCTTTGCCCTTGAGTACGCCAACCACGCCGGTGCCGCCAAGGCCCCGATGCACCTCGATGCCCCAGCCCTTGAGCTTCTCAGCGACGATGCCCGACGTGCGCACTTCCTCGAAGCCAATCTCGGGATGGGCGTGCAGGTCCCGGCGGATCGCGGTGAGTTCGTCAGCGTAGCCGTCGATGCGTTCGATAGTGGGCATTTCTCTTATCCGGTTGAGCGTGATTGTGTCGCTGGGTTGAAGGGAGCGCCGTTCGGCTTGATGCGGATGCCGGGCCTGAGGCGCGTCCACGGCAGGGCGGCGGTATCGGCCGGCATCGCCCCGGGCGCGGCGCAGATCAGAAGGGTCTCCGCGATCGGCTCGAAATCGGCGCGGAAGTGCACGGAGCTCTTGTTGACCAGAATGGCCTGCTCTGTGGGCTCGATACCGACATAGCGGTACATCGCCTGATCGGCGAGTTGCGCCTTGTGCGAGGCAACCACGACGCGGACGTCGCCGATGCGCAGGCACGCGGAGGGGCCCATTTCCATCATGCGGCCGCCGTAAAAGGGACCCGGCGCAAGGAAGTTTCCGTCGGACAGTTTCTCGACGACGAAGGTCGCACTAAAAGGAGCGTCGCCGGGAATGCCTGATTTGCCGCCGAGCGCCAGAGTCACGCTGCTCCCGACGCCTGCCTCGTGCGCGGCTCGCGCCGCCTGTGGATCGTAAATAACGCCGGTGGCGGCGCGCTCTGCGTTGTTGCGCACCAGCGCGCGCAGCATGCCCGTAGTGTCGGAGTCGCCGCCGGCGCCAGGATTGTCCTGGGTGTCGGCGATCACAATTGGCCGGGTAGCCGTCTTTGCCAGTTCCATGGCATGGCGTACCCCTTCGTCAGGTGCATAGATCCTGCCGTCGAAATCGTCCTCATGGCTTTCGACGAGGGCGGCAATCGCATCGGCTGCCGCATCGGCATCGGCCTGTGTCCTGCCATAGGCCAAGATGCTGGGGCCGCAATGGACGAAATCGGCGGCCGGGAAGCCAAATGCGAAGGAGAGCGTCGGTACCGCCTCATTCTGGAGCGCGGCAAGTTTCTGGTAGATGCTCTTCGCGGGCTCGTCATTTGTGCATTGCCAGCTGATCGGAATCAGGAACGGCGATTGCCGAAAGGCTTTTGCAAATCGCTGTTTCGTCTTCAACAGCAGGGCGAGATGCCTTGCACAGGCTTCTCCGGTCTCGGCCATGTCGACATGGGGATAGGCGCGGTAGGCGATCAGCGCGTCGGCATGCGCAACCATTTCCGGCGTGACATTGGCATGCAGGTCTAGGCTCGCCACCAGCGGAACATCCTCGCCGATCACCTTCCTGACGCGGGCGAGGATTTCGCCTTCACCGTCGTCCAGATGCTCGGTGACCATTGCGCCATGCAGATCGAGATAAACCGCATCGAGCGGCCCTGCCGACGTAATGCTGTCGATCATCACCTTTGCGATGCGCTCATAGGCATCCTCGGTGACATGTGCGCTGGGCGTTGCGGCCGCAAAGATCGTCGGCACCAGGTCCCAGCCTTCCGCCTCGGCGGCTTCGATGAAACCTGCGAGCCCCACATTGATGCGCCGCACAGTCCTCAGCACGCTCTCGCCCAGCCCCATGCGCGGAAACCCGCCGCCATGCACAAAGGCCTCATAGGTCGCCTTGGTCGGCGCGAACGTGTTGGTTTCGTGCAGGAAGCCGCCAACGGCGATGCGGGTCATTCTTGTCTCGTTCTGTCGTCCTGGCCGGAGGACGTTAGACTTGTCGTTGTCACCGGCGCAAGCTGTGAAGCAATTCCGGATTTGCATGCCGCATGGGCGTGAGAAACGTTTCTATCCCGAAATGACAGGGAAAAGATCACGGCTGATGGTTCGCGCCAATTGAAAGGGCACAGATGCGCGAAAGATGGGCGTAGGGCAGCTTCGTCTCCTCGGCCCAGGCGTTGAACGTCGCCTGGACCCTGGCGAGGTCGCCCTTTGATTTCACCTCTTCCGCGATGTCGATGCCGGCATCGCGCAGGCACGCCACGACGTCCTTTGAGGTGACGAAGCCGTCCCAGCCGACGAAACGCAAGAACATCTGCCCGGTATTGCCGCCCAGCCTGCTACCGCGCTTGCTCAGGAGATCGAGCAGACCGACCTCGTCGCAGGCCGGCCAATTGCTCAGGAACTTGCCGAAGCTGCCATGTTCGGCGGCAATCGCCTGGACGAATTGCGCGTTCTCGCGCACCGACATGATCTTTGCGCCATTGCGGACGATGCGCTTGTCGTCCAGTAGCGCGTGCCAGAATTCATCCGGCTGGAATGCAAGCTTGGCAGGCTTGAAGCCGAGAAAGGCCTTTTCGAAACCCGGCCACTTCTGCTCGATCACGCTCCAGGCAAACCCTGCCGAAAATACGCGCTTCGTCATTTCGGCGAGGATGCGGTCATCCGGCAGCCTGGCGAGTGCCTTGGCGTCAGGCCTGGCGGGGAGAAGCTTTGCCAACCGTTTTGGGCCGCCCTTGCGCTTCTCGGCCCGTGCACGGATGGTCTTGAAAGAAATCACACGTTCACTCCAGCGTCGCCAGCAGTCCCGCCATCAGCCTTCCGCGCTCGACCAGGCTATCGACGACGATGTGCTCGTTCAGCGTATGTGCGTCCGCGCCGCGCACGCCCAATCCATCCAGCGTGGGAATGCCCATCGCCCCCGTGAAATTGCCGTCGGACCCGCCGCCTGCGCTGCCGTGCGGCAGTTCCTGGCCGAGTTGCTTTGCAATTAACTTCGCCTTTTCATAGAGCGCCATAGTGCCGGCATCCGGCTCCCAGACCGGGCGGGTGACGCCGCGCGTCACGCTGAAATTAACGTCGTTCTGTGAGCCCGACAGCGCCAACATCTTCTCCACGCCCTTGTCGAGATCGGCCTGACGCTTGGCCATGCTGAGCGCCTCGCCGGTGCAGGTGGTGGCGACGCAATTGACCCATTGCCCGCCGTGCACGATGCCGACCGAGAAGGTGCAGTCCGGCGTGGTCATCCCGTCGATGGCAATGATCTGTCGCGCCATTTCGCGGATTGCGGAACGGCCGGCGGAGAGCGTGGCGCCGGCATGGCTCGGCCGCCCCGTGGCTTCCAGATTGAAGCGTGCGATCGCGTAGCGGCCTGTGACGACGCCATTGTTTTCGCGTCCGGGCTCCGGCACCAGCACATATTTGTTGCGTGCGCCCTCGGCCTCGATGATGTCGCGGGTGGAAGGCGTGCCGACTTCCTCGTCCGGCGTGAACAGCACCGTGATCGGGAGCGGCGTGGTGAAGGATGCGCGCGCGAGCTGGCGGATCGCCTCCAGCGTCAGATAATTGCCGCCCTTCATGTCGAAGATGCCGGGCCCCCAGCATTTGTCGCCCTCGCGCGCGAAGGGCAGCTTCTCGATCGTGCCCACCGGATGCACGGTATCGAGATGGCCCGCGATCAGGATGCCGGGTTCGCCCAGCCTCGGATGAGGAAAGCGCGCCCGCACGCAGCCGGCAAAGCCTTGCCGTCCGGCGATGCGCTCGATAGTCGCACCCATGATGGCCATTTCCCGCGCGGCAAGATCGAGCATGCGCTCGACGGCGGCGGCATCCCAGGTCGGGCTTTCGCATTCCACCCAGTGACGGAGCCCCTGCAGCATGATCTCGGCATCGAAGGGAAGATTGGCTGGGTTCATGGGGAGCTCTTGGTTTTGAAAGAGTATTCTTGGCGAATGCACATACGAGAGGGAACGGCGGTCGAATTGTAAAGCGAAAAGGCGCGTGCGGTTGAGCCGCCATCGGGAAAGCGCGTTCGGCAGGCTCGGGACGCCAGCTCGTTCCGGTCCACAATCGGAGCTGGACGCGCTCTGGCACGTTTCTAGCTTGGGGATTTTGCCGCAGGCACCGCCGATAGTTTGATGCCTGCGGAGGCATCCCGGGCTTGGCCGGGTAGGGGTACTGTGTCAATCTTGCCGCTAAAGGCCCGGATCGACCATCACGGGTCAAGGGAGGTGGAAAAATGAACGTGTTCAAGAAGGCCATTCTTGCTGCGGCGTTTACTGCCGGAATTGCAGTCGCCGCAGCGCCCGCGCTGGCCCAGACGACCCTGCGCGCGGTCATGCATTCTGATCTGAAGATACTCGATCCGATCTGGACGACCGCCTACATCGTCCGCAATCACGGCTACATGATCTACGACACGCTTCTCGCCCAGAACGAGAAGGGTGAGATCAAGCCGCAGATGGTCGACAAATACGAGGTCTCGGCGGACAACAAGACCTATACCTTCACGCTGCGCGATGGCCTCTTGTGGCACGACGGCAAGCCGGTGACGTCGGAAGACTGCGTTCCCTCCATCAAGCGCTGGGCAGCCAAGGACGCGCTTGGCCAGAAGATGATGAGCTTCGTCGAGTCGATCGACGTCGTGGACCCAAAAACCTTTACCATCAAGCTGAAGGAGCCGACCGGGCTCGTGCTGCTTGGCCTCTCAAAGCCCTCGTCCAACGTGCCGTTCATGATGCCCAGGCGCGTCGCCGAAACGGACCCCAACAAGCAGATCGAGGATTTCACCGGATCGGGCCCCTTCGTCTTTGCCAAGGATGAATGGAAGCCGGGCGACAAGACGGTCTACATCAAGTTCGACAAGTACAAGCCGCGCTCCGAGCCGCCGTCCGGCATGGCCGGCGGCAAGGTCGCCAAGATCGACCGCGTCGAATGGCGCGCCATTTCCGACGCACAGCAGGCGATCAATGCGCTGCAAAAGGGCGAGATCGACATGGTCGAGCAGCCCAGCCACGACCTGCTCGGGCCGCTGAAGAAGGACCCGAACATCGACGTCATCGTTTCGCCGATGCTGAAGGCGCAATACGTCTTCAGGCCCAACCACCTGCACAAGCCGTTCGACAATCCCAAGATTCGCCAGGCGCTGTGGTACGCGTTCAATCAGGAGGACTTCCTGATGGCTACCATTGGTGATGAGAATTACATCAAGGCGTGCAAGGCGCTGTTCATCTGCGACACGCCGTTCGGTTCGACCAAGGGAACGGAGGGGATTCTCACCTCGAACTTCAAGAAGGCGCAGGAACTGCTGAAGGAGGCAGGATACGACGGCACGCCCGTCGTGCTGATGCATTCGACGGACCTGAAGGCGCTCACCAACCTGGCGCCGGTTGCCAAGTCGTTGATGGAGAAGGCCGGCTTCAAGGTCGATATGCAGTCGATGGACTGGCAGACGGTCGTTGCGCGTCGCGCCAAGAAGGATCCGCCCAACGCCGGCGGATGGAACGCCTTCCTGACCGCCTGGGTGACGGCCGACGTGATGAATCCGGTTTCGACCGGCTATCTCAACTCGAGCTGCGACAAGGCGCTGTTCGGCTGGCCATGCGACGAGACCATGGAGAAGCTGCGCGACGATTTTGCGCGTGCTTCCGACGCGGCCAAGCAGAAGGAGATCGCGGAAGCGGTCCAGAAGCGCAACATCGAGATCACGGCCGAGATACCGGTCGGCGAGTACGTCCAGCCGCTCGCGCTGCGCAAGAATGTCAAAGGTCTGGTATTTGCGCCGGCGCCGGTGTTCTGGAACCTGGAGCTGACGAAGTGATGTGAGTAACGGCGGGCGGCGGAACTCGCCGCCCGTATCGTTTCGGGGATCGAGCGATGTATGGCTATTTGTTCCGGCGGCTGCTCGGTACGATTCCCGTCATGCTGGTCGTTGCGGTCTTCATCTTCCTGATGCTGCGACTGACCCCGTCGGATCCGGCCGCGATCATCGCCGGGGACAATGCCACCGCCGAGCAGGTGGCGCAGATCCGCGCCCAGCTCGGCCTCGACCGTCCCATGATCGAGCAGTTCTTCATCTGGTCCGGCAAGGTGCTGACCGGCGACCTCGGTGAGAGCTTCTTCTTCAAGAAGACCGTCGCCCAGCTGGTAGGGGAGCGCATCGAACCCACGCTTTCGCTTGCGCTCTTCACCATCTTGATCGCGGTGTTCATCGCCGTGCCGCTCGGGGTGCTGGCCGCGCACCGGCATGGCTCCTGGATCGATCGCATCGTGATGGGCTTTTCGGTGCTCGGCTTTTCGGTGCCGGTGTTCGTGATCGGCTATCTCCTGATCTACCTGTTTTCGGTCCATCTCAACTGGCTTCCCGTACAGGGCTATCAGCGGATTGCGGAAGGTGTCGGCGGCTGGGCGGAGCGCCTGATACTGCCGTCGCTGACCCTGTCGGTAATCTACATCGCGCTGATCGCTCGCATGACGCGCACCAGTGTGCTTGAGGTGCTGTCCGAAGACTATATCCGCACCGCAAGGGCAAAAGGGCAGATTGAGCGCAAGGTGCTGTTCCGCCACGCGCTGCGCAATGCGGCCGTCCCCATCGTCACCGTGATCGGGCTCGGCATCGCGCTCCTCATCGGCGGCGTCGTCGTGACCGAAAGCGTGTTCACTATTCCGGGGCTCGGCCGGCTCACCGTCGATGCGGTGCTGGCGCGCGACTATCCGGTCATTCAGGCCGTGATCCTGCTGTTCTCTTTTGTCTACGTCATGATCAACCTTGCGGTCGACATGACCTACACGGTGCTCGACCCGAGGATTCGCTACTGATGGCCGACATCATCCTCGATACATCAGTCGCGGCGGCGCCGGCCAAACCGGCCGTGTCGTTTCGCGACATGTTGCACAATCCGGCGGTCGTGTTCGGCGGCACAGTGATCGTGATCGTGTTGCTGATGGGACTGCTTGCGCCGTGGCTCGGGACCGTCGATCCGACCGCGATCAATCCGATCGCGCGTAACAAGGTTCCGGGCACGGAGATCACGCTGCGGACCGACACCGGCGAACGCATCAAGATGGTGGCACGGTTCGGGACCGACGGACTCGGACGCGACGTCTATAGCCGTGTGATCTACGGCGCGCGCATTTCGCTGCTGGTCGGTATTTCGGTGGCGCTGATCAGCGTGGCCTGCGGCATGTTCATCGGTCTGCTGGCCGGCTTCTTCCGCATTCTCGATGCCATCATCATGCGGATCATGGATGGGTTGATGGCGATCCCGGCCATTCTGCTTGCGATCGCCATGGTCTCGCTGTTCCGCTCCAGCGTGTGGACGGTGATCATTGCCATCACGGTCCCGGAAGTCCCGCGCGTGGTGCGGCTGGTGCGTTCCATCGTACTGAGCGTGCGCGAGGAGCCCTATGTCGAGGCTGCAGTGACGCTCGGCACCCCGACGCCGAAACTGCTGTGGCGGCATGTGCTGCCCAACACCGTTGCGCCGATGATCGTGCAGGGCACCTTCATCTGCGCGTCCGCGATCCTGATCGAAGCCATCCTGTCGTTCCTCGGCATCGGCGTGCCGCCGGAGGTGCCGACCTGGGGCAATATCATGGCTGCCGGCAGGGAAGTATTCAGCCTGTTTCCGCACAATATCATCTATCCCGGCATATGCCTCGCGATGACGATCCTCGCGATCAACATCCTTGGTGACGGATTGCGCGATACGCTCGATCCCAAGATGGCGAAGAGGGTCTGAGATGAGCGCTCCCGTGCTCGAGATCGCCAATCTCTCTGTCGCCATCAAGGGCATTGGCGACCGGCCGCATGCCGTGCGCGGCATCAATCTTGCCGTCGCCGCCAATGAGATCGTCTGCGTCGTCGGCGAATCCGGCTCCGGCAAGTCCGTCACCGCCCAGGCGGTGATGGGGCTCTTGCCGAAGAACGCGATGGCGGTGGAAACCGGCTCGATCCGGCTCGAAGGCGAGGAACTCACCGCCAAGTCGGATGCCGATCTGCGCGCAACCCGCGGCACCCGCATGGCCATGGTGTTCCAGGAGCCGATGACCGCCCTCAATCCGGTTGAGCGGGTCGGCGACCAGATTGGCGAGGTCCTGGAGGTGCACACCGACCTCGACCCGCGGGAACGCCGCAAGCGCGTCCTCGACATCATGCGCGCGGTGCATCTGCCCGACCCCGAGCAGATGATAAACGCCTATCCGCACCAGCTCTCCGGCGGCCAGCGCCAGCGCATCATGATCGCGGCTGCGCTGGTGCTCGATCCGGCATTGCTGATCGCGGACGAGCCGACCACCGCGCTCGACGTCACCACCCAGGCACAGATCCTCAAACTCGTACGGGAGATGCAGGCCCGCAGGAAGACCGGCGTGCTCTTCATCACCCATGATTTCGGTGTGGTCTCCGAGATTGCCGACCGCGTCGTCGTGATGCAACTCGGTCGCATCGTGGAGCAGGGAGCTACCGAGGAGGTGCTGCGCAACCCTCGCGAGGAATATACGCGCATGCTGCTCGCGTCGGTGCCGAGCATGACGCCGCCCAAGCGCGTGCCGGTGAGCGGGCCGGTGGTGCTGCAGACCGAGAGACTGTTCAAAACCTACGGCAAGCGCTCGCTGTTCCAGCCGAAGGCACGCATCGTCAATGCAGTGAACGACGTGTCGCTCGAGGTACGGCGCGGCGAGACGCTCGGCATCGTCGGCGAATCCGGGTCAGGCAAGTCGACCGTGGCGCGCTGCGTCGCGCGGCTGGTGGAGCCGACGAGCGGCGCGATCCGGATCGACAATGCCGACGTCGCCGCGATCAAGGAAGCGAAGTTCCGCCCCATCCGCCGGCGGGTGCAGTTCATTTTCCAGGACCCTTACCGCTCGCTCAACCCGCGCCGCACCGTTGGCGAAGCGATCATCGAGGGCCCCATGAATTTCGGCCTGACGCGGGGCGAAGCATTGCAGCGGGCCCGCGACCTGATGGCAGTGGTACATCTGTCGCCGGAGGCGATCGACCGCTATCCGCACCAGTTCTCGGGCGGGCAGCGCCAGCGCATCTGCATTGCGCGGGCGCTCGCCATGGAGCCGGAACTATTGATCGGCGACGAGCCGGTTTCGGCGCTGGATGTCTCGGTTCAGGCGCAGGTCTTGAGGCTGCTCGACGAGGTGCGTCGCAGGTTCAA
The DNA here is from genome assembly GCA_023432885.1 of Pseudomonadota bacterium. GTDB lineage: Bacteria > Pseudomonadota > Alphaproteobacteria > Rhizobiales > Xanthobacteraceae > Bradyrhizobium. The sequence continues at coordinate 13,122 of JAEZEU010000350.1, forward strand.
TCTCGCGGTGCTCTTCATCACTCACGATTTGCGGGTGGCGGCGCAAGTCTGCGACCGCATCGCCGTGATGCAGCGCGGCGTCATCGTCGAGCAGGGCACGACGTCGGAGGTTTTTGCCGCGCCCCGGCACGAATATACCAGGGCGCTGTTCGAGGCGGCGCCGGGACGGAACCGTGAGTTCATTGCTGGGGCTGCTGCGGGAGCGCGTAGCTAGCAATGGCTGTCGCGCAAGAGTTCCGGCCCTTCATTCAGAAAGGGCGGGACTGGTCGCACGGAATTCTCGTCGTCGATGCGGCCATTCTGCGGCAGCGCCTGGCCGTCTTTTTCGACGCCTTGAGGTGAAGTTTTCTCGCCCGGCATCCGGTCATGCTCCATTTTGTTGCATGACAACATTTTCGGGCCGGCAACGTTCCCGCCGACCTGCGGATCAGGAACCCACCCGAAGCGGCGCACCGAGCTTGCGCAAATACGAGACCACCGAAAGCGCGGTGATGCGCCCGGTCCGGGGATTTTCCGACGGCACGTTCTCGATCTGCATGGAGAAGCTTGCTGAATCCGCGACCACCTCGATCTGGTGCACATTGCGTTCAAGAGAGGGATCGGCCCAGATTTCCAACGTGGTCTTGTCCGGGCCGATACCGGCCAGTGAGAGTGCTACTGCGACATTGAGGTTGGCAGGAAAACCGATCGCCGCCTCGCGCGGCGTGCCCTTGAAGATGCGGAGCGGCTTTTTGATGTCCTCGATGCGGATGTTGTGCTCGGCAAGATAGGGCGCGCCGGCAAGCCCGCGCACGGGCTTTCGCGTCACCATGCGCACCGAATGGATTTCGCCTTCCGCAGCGGCTGCGACCGCGTCGAGGCCGAGCAGGGCGCCAGTGGGAACGACGATCTGGCCGCCATGCCGGCGGGCAAGATCGATCAGGTGTTCGTTGACGAGGATGGCGCCGGCGCTGAGCACAAGCGCAGTCTTGCCCGCGCGCAGGAACGGCTCGGCGATGCTGGGCAACAAGTTCGCCGGTGCGCATTCGATCACGAGGTCGGCCAGAGGCTCGAGTTCGTCGATGGCGACGACCGGAGGCGGGTTCGCCAGATGGGCGAGGCGCGCAGCGGCCTTGCCGCGGTCGTTGGCAGATACCGCCGCGAGCGCGCAGCCGGGAATGCCGCGGTCGAGCGCCTCGGCGATCTTCAGCCCGATGGCGCCGAGGCCTGCAATTGCGATCCGGAGCGGCGCGCGTCCCTGAGCCCGGGCGGCGATCTTGGCTTGCTGGCGCGGTGCGGACTGATCATTTGGAGTTCTCGGTGGCACGGGCCGGGTGCACTACCATCGCGGAAGGAAGGCGGCCGGGCAAGCCTGCCGGCAACCGAGGACAGTCCCGAAAGCGCAGGTCAATCCGCCGGGCGCATGTGTACGAGCACGTCGAGCACCAGGGACAGCACGGGTTGATCGCCGACCACGAGTTCGGTGCCGATGATCACGATCGCATCGCGCCGTTCGGGACGCAGCGTGACGCTCCGGATCGTGGATTGCCCGGTGATGCCGTCGCCGGGCCGCACCGGATGCCGCAACCGGATTTCCAGGCTGCGCCCCACGACGCCCGCAACCCGGCTCCACACTGCCTCGACGATGAGACGCTGATAGATCGCCGCGGTGTTGAGGCCGCTGGCGATTACGCCTCCGAATGGCCCGGATTTCGCGGCGACGGGATCGATGTGGATGGGGATCGGATCGTAGACCGTGGCGAACCGGATGATTTCGTCCTCGCTGATCGTATAAGTCCCGAGCTGGAATTGCTGGCCCTCGGCGAGATCCTCTGCATAGAGCATAGAACGACTTTCGTAAGTTTATCGGATGCGCCTTCAAAGCACACCGGCACCGCAATGGCGATGACCTCGCAGGTCATAATCCAGGGGAGGTCAGGTTGATATCGTGACCTGTTCGGATACGATCGGCGATCGTCATGACCGGACAACAGCCCGGCTCGCTGGCAGTTTTAGGGGGATCTCGACATGTCTGTTTCGCTCTACGAGTTGAGCGTGCCGACCTATTTGCAGACGCTTGGCGCGGTATCGGGTTTTCTGGAGAAAGGCCTCGCTCATTGCCGGGAATGCAATGTGCAACCCGGCGAGGTCGTCGAGCAGCGGCTGTTCGAGGACATGGCGCCGTTCAGCTTCCAGATCCGAAGCGTGGCGCATCATTCCTTCGGAGCGATGGAGGCGCTGAAGTCTGGCGTATTCAACCCGCCCGGCAGGAGCGAACCGCTCGACTATGCCGGCCTGCAGAAGCTGGGCGCCGACACGCGGACCAAGCTGGAAGCGCTGAAACCCGACGAGGTCAACGCGCTCGAAGGCAAGGACGTCGCCTTCGTGTTCGGTGAGACGAAAATCCCCTTCAC
>JAEZEU010000271.1 GCA_023432885.1 Pseudomonadota bacterium
CGCTCAAGCCGTCGGTTTCCGCCGAGGCGCCCGCGCCTGCTCCGGCCGCGCCTGCCCCGGCGATGATCGCCGGCGCCCAGCCGGCCCTGCCGTCGAACTCGTTCGAGAGCCGCTTCTCCGCGATGAAGTGAGCGCGAGCGCGCGCCTTTCTCCCGCAACGGAAACCGTCATGCCCCGCGCAAGCCGGGCATCCGCGTCGTACCGGATCGCCGGCCCTCGCAGCGCCGTCACTGCGGCCACTAAATTAGAGCAGTGTCCCTCACCCGATTTGCTGCGAAAATCGACCTCTCCCGAAGGGAGAGTGGATCGAGTTTGTCGGACCATCAATTCAACCAAATGCCACCATTAGGGCGCGAGATAGCGCAGCAGCTCCGGATTGCTCCGCACATCGTCCGCCGCACCTTGCAGCGCGACGCGGCCGCGGTCGAGCACATAGGCATAGCCGGCGACGCGTAGCGCGAGATCGAGGTGCTGCTCGACGATGATGACCGCGATCTGCTTGGCCAATTCGATCAGGCGCTCGGTAATCTCGTCGATCACGCCAATCCACACGCCCTCGGTCGGCTCATCCAGCAACAGCAGCTTGGGATCGCCAAGCATCGCGCGCCCGATCGCCAGCATCTTGCGCTCGCCGCCGGACAGCGTGCCGGCCGGCTGGTCGAGGCGCTGGCCGAGCTTTGGGAAGATCGTCAGCACGCGGTCGACCGCGGTGGGATCCGGATTGAAGAGCGAGCCGACGGCGAGATTGTCGCGCACCGACAGGCGCGCGAATACCGAATGCTCCTGCGGCACATAACCGATGCCGGAGCGTACCCGCTCCTCTGGCCGCCGGCGGCTGATGTCGCGGCCGTCGAAGGCCAGCTCGCCCTTCCACGCCGGCAACTCGCCGACGATGGTCTTCATCAGCGTGGTCTTGCCGGCGCCGTTGCGGCCGAGCACGGCAACACCGCCGCGCCAGGGAATGCCGATGTTGACATCGAACAGGACCTGGCTGCGGCCATAGCCGGCATCGAGATGCCTTATGTCGAGAAATTCCTGGCTAGGCACGGCGCAGATAAATCTCCTGGACACTTTTGTTGGCCTGGATCTCCGCAACCGTGCCGGATGCGAGCACCTTGCCCTGGTCGAGCACGGTGAGCCGGTCGCAGATATCGCGAATGAAATCCAGATCGTGCTCGACGATGACGAGCGAGCAATGCTCCTTGATCGGCTGGAGGAGCTCGCCGGTGACCCGGCGCTCCTCCAGGCTCATGCCCCCCGTCGGCTCGTCCAGGAGCAGAAGCCGCGGCTTGCCTGCGAGCGCCATGGCGATCTCGAGCCATTGCTGCTGGCCGTGCGACAGCGCCGCCGCCGCACTGAAGGCGCGATCGGCGAGACGGAACTGGGTCAGCATGGTCATGACCTGGTCGTGCAGGAGCCCTCGCGTGCGCGAGAACACGAGATCGAACAGCGAGGACTGCGCCTGCAGTGCGAGCAGGATATTGTCGTAGAGGGTGAGCGTGGGCAGCACGCTCGTCATCTGAAACTTCAGGCTCATGCCGGCGCGGGCGCGCTCGCTCGGCGTGAACGCGGTGATATCGGTGTTGATGAAGCTGACCTTGCCTTCCGTCGGAACTTCTGCGCCGGCAATACACTTCATCAGCGTGCTCTTGCCGGAGCCGTTCGGTCCGATCAGGCCGTGAAACTCGTTCTCGCCGACGGTCAACGCCGCCGCCTCGAGCGCAGTCAGCTTGCCGAAAACCTTGGTGATCCCTGCTGCTTCAAGGAGCGGCATTGCGCTTCTCCTTGATCCTCCCGCCAAAGCTGCCGACACGCTCGCGCTCCCCCAGCACGAAGCTGATCAGGCCGAGCGGCCGGAACAAGATGACGAGCAGCAGCAGTACCCCGAGGATGATCGGCCAGATGTCGCGGTAATTGTCCGACAGCCAGAAGCTGACGCCTTCGATGATGACGGTGCCGATCACGGCGCCTATCAACGTGCCCGATCCGCCGAACAGCACGTAGAGCACTACCTGCGTGGAAATGACGACGCCAACCATATTGGGCCAGACGAACCCCTCGTGGAACGCGTAGAGACTGCCGGCGAGACCGGCAATGGCGCCGCCGATTGCAAAGACGATCGCCTTGAGATGCTGCGCCTTGTAGCCGAAGAAGGCGATGCGTTGCTCGTTCTCCCGCAGGCCTGCGAGCGCTAGGCCGAACTGCGAGCGCACCAGAAAGCGACACAGCAGGTAGACGACCACGAGAATGCCGAGCACAAGATAGTAATAGACCGGGCCTTCCGACAATTCGTAAGAGCCGACCGTCATCGGCGAAATGGACGGGATCCCGTTCTGTCCGCCGAGATAGTACCAGCCGCGCGCGAGACGGTCGGCGGCATAGGAGCCGGTCAGCGTGCCGAGCGCGACGAAGATCACGCTCGCCGGATGCCGGCCCAGCAGGAGAAAGCCGCCGAGCAGAAGTGAGAAGGCAAGGCCGATGAGCGTGCCGGCAGGCAACACCAGGAAGATCGAGGTAATGTCGAGGTCCCGCGCGAGCAACGCCACGCCGTAGCCGGCCGCGCCGAAGAACAGGGCCTGGCCAAAGCTCATGATTCCCGCATAGCCCCACACCAGGTCGAACGAGAGGGCGAACAGAGCGAGGATAATCACACGGGTGGCGAACACCGTGAGATAGTCCTGCAGGACCAGCGGCAGGACCAGTGCCACGATCAGCACCAGTCCCTCGACGATGGGCAGGACGTTTCGTCCTGCCGCGGCTTGCCCCGCCGGCCCATTCTCAGCCATCACGACATCCGGTTTGCCGCCGACATCAGTGTCGATGGCCTGCTTAACCACACTCATGGCTTTCGGCATTCCCGGTCGGGATTCCCTGTCAGCATCCTTGTCAGCATTCCTTGGGATCGACCAGACCGGCGCTGCGCGCCACGATCTCGTAGTTCCCGCCCTTGGCCACCGCCGTGTACATCTTCATCTTGCAGTGACGCTTGCCCGGCACCATCTCGGCCGGCCCGCCCGGACCTTCGGCGATCTTGGCGTGGTCGAGGGCTGCGGCCACCGCATCGCGATCGATCTTGCCGGCCTCCTTGACGGCAGCCTCCCACAATTTCAAGCCGCGATAGGTGCCGGTCGCGGCACTGCCGGCGGCGAACAGGAAGTTGCCGGGAAAATCCTTCTCGTAGGCCGCCTGGATCCTGGCGTTGACCGGATCTTCCTTGGTCAGGACCTTGAAGTAGTCGAGGCAGCTCGCCAGCCCTTCGATCTCGTTGGCCTGATTGATGTTGAGCGTATTCTCATCGTAGTACACGCAGGCGAGACGGCCGCCATTCTTGAGGAAGCCGGCTTCATAGAGCTGCTTGAAGAAGGGCCCGACACCCGGCGGAATGACCGTGTTGAAGACGACATCGACCTTGTTGGAAATGATGCGGTTGACGGTCGAGCTGAAATCGACCTGGTCGAGGGGATAGTATTCCTCGAACACCACCTCGCCGCCGTTCTGCTCGATCACCTTGCGCGCGTAGACGTTGAGTGTGTGCGGCCAGACGTAGTTTGCGCTCGGCAGCGCAAACTTCTTGCCGCCGTTCTTGATCAGCCAGGGAATGAACTCGTCGCATTGCTGCGCAGGCGTCGGTCCGGTGCAGAACAGATAGGGCGTGCACTCCTTGCCCTCGTAGAGCTGAGGATAAATGTAGAGAGTCTTGCCGCGCGCCACGATCGGGTCCTTGATCGCGTTGCGCATCGAACTGGTGATGCCCCCGAGCACCATGTTGACCTTGTCACGCTGTATCAGCTTGCGGACATTGCCCACCGCGACCGCTTCGTTCGAGGCGGTGTCCTCAATGTAGAGTTCGACCGGCCGGCCCAGCAGGCCGCCGGCAGCGTTGATCTCCTTGATCACCATCTTGGCGACGTTGGCATCGGCATTGCCGGCATAGGCAATCGGTCCGGTGAGATCGGTCGCGATGCCTACCTTGATCGGGCCTTCGGCGGCGTTGGCCCAGTCGGGCCGGATGACCCAACTGCCGAGTCCGGTCGCGATTGCGCCGGAAGCGAACGCCAAGTTGCTGACGAAGCGACGACGTGTAAGTTGCGTGCGATCACCGAACATCTGGCTAAACCCCTTTTCCAGCAATGAGGCCTTGCGGCCGGAACTTGATGAAGACAATGGCAAGTACGAAGACGAGGACGTCGGCAACCACGGGCGCCATGACCCATGGAAGCGCGGCGCTCAGCGTGCCGATCACGCCCGCGCCGGCAACCGGCCCCATGAACGATCCGACACCGCCGACCATGACCGCGACGAATCCCTGGATCAGGAAGCGGATACCGAGATCGGCAAACAGGCTGAACACGGGCACGATGAGCGCGCCGGCAAGCCCGGCGAGTGCCGCGCCGAAAGCGAAGGTGGCGCCGTAGATCAAGGGCGTGGATATTCCCGACGCCCGCGCCAGCGCCGGATTTTCCAGCGTCGCGCGAACGCGCAGACCGAAATTCGTGCGCGACAGCAGCAGGTAGCACCCGACCATCACGAGGAGCGTGATCACGATAATGGTGAAGCGCCAGGTAGAGATGTGCATGGTGCCGATATCGATCGAGCCGCCGATCGGCTCGGGCACCGTCAGGTAGAAGCCGCCGATCAGGCTGCGCACCGCTTCGCGGATGATCAGGCCGAGCGCATAGGTACCAAGCATGGCTACGATCGGCGCCGCGTAGAAGCGGCGGATGATCAGCGCCTCCAGCACGAAACCGAGCGCGCCGACCACGAATGGCGCAGCGGCCATGCCGACCCAGATCGGCGCGCCGAGGCTGTAGGCGAGATAGGTCGTGTAGGCGCCGAGCAGGACGAACTCGCCCTGCGCGAAGTTGAAGATCCCCATCATGCTGGCGATGATCCCGAGTCCCAGCACGACCAGGACGATGATCGCGCCGAAGCTCAGGATCTCGAATGCTGCGACGAATGCGCTAGCCATCGATTGCAATCCGTCCAGCCCGCATCAAGCCGCTCCTACATCTTCCTCCAGTCGCCGATCTGCTCGAAGGCATGGGCCGCACGGTAAATCGTCGATTCCTCGAAGTGACGGCCGACCAGCATCAATCCGACAGGCAGCCCGTCGACCATGCCGCAGGGCAGCGACATCGCCGGGTGATGGGTGATGTCGAACGGCGCGGTGTTGGAGATCATCTCCAGTGCGCGGGCGACATACTCCTCGCGGCTGGCGGTGGGTTGCGGCAGCGGAGTCGCCTTCATCGGCGTCGTCGGCAGCAAGAGCAGGTCGTATTCCGCCAATGCCTTGTCGTAGGCCGCGGTCAGGCGGCGGGAGAGGTTGAGCGCCTTGCCGTAATAGCGAGGGCCGAACGTGTTGTTGATGTAGGTCCCGAGCAGCAGGAACAGCTTGGTCGTCTCGGACAGCGAATCGGCCTGCCGCCGCCAGCCGCGATGAAAATCCATCAACGAGGTCGAATAGAGGTCGCCGCGGCTCAGGCCGTAGCCGTCGCCATACATCATGGTCTGCGTCATGCCTTCGGTTCCGATCGGCGTCCAGATCGCAGGGCCCGTGAGATGCATCGGGATAGAGATGGTTTCGACGGTCGCGCCGAGATCCTTGAAGCGCTTGGCCGCCTCGCGCACGCTTTCATTGACGGCGGCTTCGGCGGTCGGCTGCTCAAAGCCTTCCTTGAGGATGCCGATCCTCATGCCCTTCACGCCGCCGCCGAGCGCCTTCGTGTATTCCTCAACCTTCGGCGCCTTGATGCGCGGGTCATACCCGTCGTCACCGGCGATCACTTCGAGCAGCAGCGCGTTGTCGGCAACCGTCGCCGTCATCGGGCCGGTGTGATCGACAAAAATTTCGATCGGCATGATGCCGGTATAGGGAACGAGGCCCCAGGTCGGCTTCATGCCGTAGATGCCGCAGAACGAGGCCGGCATGCGGATCGAGCCGCCCTGGTCGCCGCCGATCGCCATGTCGACTTCGCCGAGCGCGACGACGACGCCGCTGCCCGAGGACGAGCCCCCGGCTGAATAGCCCATCTTGTGCGGGTTATGCACGGGGCCGACCGCACCGGTATGGCTGCCGCCAGACATGCAGAAGGATTCGCAATGCACCTTGCCGGCGATCTCGGCGCCCGCATCGAGCATGCGCGTCACGATGGTGGCATCGAAATCCGGGACATAGCCCTCGAGCGTGGCCGAGCCGTTCATCATGGGAACGCCCGCGAGCATGATGTTGTCCTTCAGCGCGACGGTCTTGCCCTTGAGTTTGCCGCTCGCTGCGCCCTTCACCGTGGCCTTGCGATACCAGGCGTTGCGCGGATTGTCCTCGGGCGAGGGTCGATGGCCCGGCGTGCGCGGATATTTCACCGGCGGCAGTTCGTCCGGCATGGCGGCAACGAGGTTATAAGCGTCGATCGAGCCCTGCATCAGGCCGCGAAACGAGGCGACGTCCTCATCGGTCAGCGACAGGCCGCATTGTTCCGCGACACTGCGAAGTTGGGTTGGCGTGGGAAGGGCAACTGACACGACGCTCTCCTGATTCTTTTTGATCCGTGGCCGTGAGCCTTGCGGGACACTCGCTTCACGCCGGTATTCAAAACGGAAATATTTTCATTTTCAAGTATCATTTCACATTTCAGCCTCCTGCGGGTCCGCGACCGTTTGTCAGAGAGTCTTGATGAGCTTGAAGTCGAGCCCGTCGGCTTCGGCGAGATACATCGGCATCTCGGCGCGGCCTTCGTGCATGGTCACGGGACCGCGCGCCGCTGTATAGACCATGTTGCGCGCGGCCTTCAGAAGAGGCTGCAACGCCAGCGAGTCGGCCCGCTTGGCGGCGGCCTCGATGAAGAGCAGCCCCTCATAGTTCGACTGCCCGACCGATCCGACCGGTGGCGCATTCGCGCCGAACATGCCGCAATATCGGCTCAGAAATTCGTCGTTGGCGCGGGAAGCCTTGCAGATGAAATAGCCCGAGGCGCAAAACAGGTTCTCGGTATTGTCGGCGCCAATTCCGAGCAGCACGGTTTCGTCCATCGCACCGGCCAGCCGCAGCGTCGTTGTGGCAAGCCCGCTTTCGGCAAACGCGCGGTTGAAAGTGATGCTGTCGGTCCCGATCAGCGAGATCAGCACGACGTCGGGCCGGGCGGCACGGATCCGCGCCAGATGCGCTTCGTGATTGTCCTCGCCGACCGGAACGAATTCTTCGCCGACGACCTGCCCGCCGGATTCCTTGATGTATCTTTTGACCGCGCGATGTGATTGCCAGGGCCAGACATAGTCGCTGCCGATCAGGTACCAGCGCGCGGCCTTTTTGACGTCGGCAAGCCAGTGGATCGACGGCCGGCTTTGCCAGCGCGGCGTCTCGCCGATCGCCATCACCCCCGGCGTACGCTCGCCGCCCTCATAGACGGGCGTGTAGATATAGGGGATGCGGCTTCCCGTGACCTTGCGCAGCGCAACCCGCACCGCGCTGATATGCGAGCCCATGATCAGGTCGACTTCGTCGAAGGCGATTGCCTGCTCGGCGCGGCGCACGACCTCGTCGATCGGGCCGCCGGAGTCATAGAACGACAGTTCCAGTTCGCGCCCGAGAATGCCGCCACGCTTGTTGATCTCGGCGACTGCCAGCAATGCGCTATTGGTGGAGCTTGGTCCCCATATGCCCGGGGAGCCGCTAAAGGTGAGAAAGTTGCCGATCCGCAGCTTGTTGCGCGCGCCGCGGCGTTTCGCGAGATGCGCGTCAATTGGAGAGATGTCGAACTCGGCGGCCGTCGACGACAGATTCCTGAACAGCAAGGACGGCGGGACCACAGACCCGCCGTGAGCTGGGAAATTGACCGTCGCGCGCACGCCCACTCCTGTCTGACGCCAGACTGAAAGCATATTAAGCGGGCGACCGCGGCATCCGCCCTTTTGTTAGGCAAATATCCTATTTGAAAATATTGAACATTCAAGGATTGAAGTGCATATAGATGCAGCATTCGATGCAAGACATTCGCTCATTTGGACCAATACGAAGTCTGAGCCGTGGCCAAACCGCCGAAAGAGAACTCTCCCATCACCGAACACCTCGCCTACCTGCTGGCGCAAGCCAACCGGGAAATCAATCGGCAGCTTGAGCTGCGGTTGAGCAAGGAAGGGGTGCCCGTCGAGCAGTGGCGCATCCTGAAGGTGCTGTCCGATGGCGACGGCCACTCCATGGGCGAGCTAGCCGAGGCCGTGCTGCTCAACCATCCGACGCTGACCAAGATGATCGACCGCATGGTGTCGGACGCACTGGTCTATCGCGTGCAGGATCCCAACGATCGCCGCAAGGTTCTGATGTTCATCTCCGATCGCGGCAAGGTGCTGTGCAAGAAGCTCAACTCGCTCGCGGTGGATCAGGAAGAGCACATCCTGGAGAGCTACGGCGACAAGTCGACCAACGAGCTGAAGCGGCTGCTCGAGAATTTGATCGACAGCTCGATTTGAATTGAGCCTTGGGCTGAGGTGCAAAGGGGGCGAGGAGACCGACGCCCCGCCGCATTACGCGTATTTGCCGTGGCAGTGCTTGTACTTCCTGCCGCTGCCGCAGGGACAGTCTTCATTGCGGCCGACCTTGCCCCAGCTGGCGGGGTTTTGCGGGTCGCGTTGGGCGGCGCCGTTGCCGCCCGCCATGGCGGGGGCCAGCGAGGCCAGGGCCATTTCATCTTCGCCGGTATCGGGATTGAGCTTGTGGCCCTCCATGACCGGCAGCGGCTCGGGCGGCTGCTCCGGCGGCACGATTTCGACACGCATCAGCTGCGCGGTGACGGCTTCGCGCAAGTGAGCGATCATGGTCTCGAACAGGTTGAAGGCTTCCGATTTGTATTCCTGCAAGGGATCGCGCTGGCCGTAGCCGCGCAGGCCGATGACCTGGCGCAAATGGTCGAGCATGATCAGGTGCTCGCGCCAGAGATGATCGAGCGTCTGCAGCAGGATCGTCTTCTCGACGTAACGCATGACGTCGGGGCCCCATTGCGCAACCTTGGCAGCCATGTGCTCGTCGACCTGCTTCTCGATGCGCGCGAGCATCTCCTCGTCGGCAATGCCCTCTTCCTTCGCCCATTGCTCGACCGGCAGCTCGATCCCGAGCACGCGCGTGAGCTCTTCCTTCAGGCCCGCGACGTCCCACTGTT
>JAEZEU010000297.1 GCA_023432885.1 Pseudomonadota bacterium
TGCAAATTGCTGGAGGTGGATCATGCAGGCGGTTTCAGCCGAATGGAGTCCCGCTTCGACAGCTCCGACTGACCGAGATCTGGAAATCTGCGCATTGGACTTCGATGGCATCGTCCATGCGCTTCCCTTTCCTTGTCACAAGGACGGAACCAATTGGGTCGACCGGCGGGGTAAAGCGCTCGCCGACATTCAGCCGACGCATTGGCGCAAGTGGACGGAGCCACGCTAGTCCACCGGCAGGTACGGCCCGACCGCCTTCGCCATAGCTTCGCTACGGCTCGGTGGACCGCAGCGCCCGCTCGATCTCACGCGATGCATTGAGGAGAATTTCTGCAACCTCCTGCTCGCGGCGCGGCCCGAGGCGGGAGCGCACGGCCGAGACGGTGATCGCGGCCGCCGGGCGGCCGTCGCTTGCCTTGATCAAGGTGGAGATCGATTTCGTGCCCTGCACCAGCCCGACCTCACGCAGATTGTAGCCTCTTCGTCTCGCGGCGGCGACTTGAGCGAGAACGGCGGATGCGTCAGTCCGGTAGGCGAAAAATCTTGCTTCATTGGCGGCGACGATCCCTCGCGCCTCGTGGGCCGGCAGCGCTGCAAGGATCGATACGCCGGCGCTGGAGACCCCGAGGGGGCGCCGTGCGCCGATCTCGATCGAGAGCACCTGGATCGGGTAGGCGCCGATCCTGCGATCGACGCACAGCGTGTCGTTGCCGGTTCGCACGGTCAGGAACAGGGTATCGCCGACCTGCTGCGACGTCCGCTGCAGCACGTCGTCCGCAGCCGCAAGCAGCGGCGATCGCGACGGGCGCGCCAGCGCCAGCTCCGGCACCTGGTTGCCGATGGCGTAGCGGCCGGTCTTCTCGCTCCGTTCGACAATTCCCTCCTCGATGAGCGCGTGAACGATCCGGTGCACGGTGGGGCGGGTCAGTCCGGTGGCCTGGACGACCTCGGCCAGCGGCAGGCCGGTCTCGCGGCCCGCGGCGAGAATGCGCAGCACCGCCAGCGCTCGCCGGATCGCCTGCGCGCCGCGCCTCGGTTCCGTCCTGCCCTGAGCCCTCATGCCGCAGCCCCTGTGTCCACAATGTGGACACAAACCGCATAATTCGTTCGACAGGTAAAGCCCGTAAATCCGATGCTCGCGCAAAAGGAACTGGCGGACCCGATCCGCCGCCGGGCTTCGGGAGGATGCGATGAGATTTCTGACGCTGATAGTGGCTGCGCTCGCGGCGATGCTTGCGGGTAGCGCTGCAGCCCAGCAATGGCCGGAGCGGACCGTCAAGCTGATCGTGCCCTATCCGGCCGGCGGCAACGTCGACACCGCCGCGCGCATCGTCGCCGACAAGCTGCAGGAGCGTCTCGGCCAGCCCGTCATCATCGAGAACAAGGCCGGCGCCGGCGGCCTCATCGCCGGCGAAGCCTTCGCGAAGTCTCCCAATGACGGCTACACGCTGTTCGTCGGCGCCAACGGGCCGGTGCTGTTCGCGCCCGAGATCGCCAAGCGCGACGCCTACAACTGGAAGCGCGACTTCGTTCCGATCACGACGATTTCGATGACCCCGCTGGTCCTCGAGGTCCATCCTTCCGTCAAGGCGCAGAACTTAAAGGAATTCTTCGAGCTCGTGCGCCGCGAGCCCGGCAAGCTGACGATGGCGTCCCCCGGGGCCGGCACCACCAACCATCTGCTGAGCGAACTCGCGCAATCCTCGCTCGGCCTGCAATGGGTCACCGCGCATTACCGCGGCAACGCGCCCGCCACCAACGACCTGATCGGCGGGCAGGTGCAATTTGCCTTCGACCAGATTTCGGTCGCGCTGCAATACTTCAAGAACGGCATGCTGCGGCCGCTGGCGGTGACCAGCGCGACCCGCACCTCGTGGCTGCCCGACGTGCCGACCTTCAAGGAACTCGGCTATCCCGACTTCGACGCCCAGACCTTCACCGGCCTGTTCGCGCCGGCCGGAACGCCGGCGCCGGTCGTGGCGAAGCTGCAGGAGACGATGGCGGCGGTCCTGAAGGATCCGTCCGTCGTGGAGAAGTTCAACAAGATCGGCGCCGAGGCGGTGGCGATGTCGCCGGCGGATTTCACGGCTTACCTGACGCGCGAGGACGCCAAATGGATTCCCGTCGTGCGCAAAGCCAACATCAAGGCCGACTGACGGCGCGGACCCGCGGGACGGCGAGGAGAGCATGCGGATCGATCCGGCGGAGCTCGGTGCGGAGCGCGTCTACCGGCTGATGACCGGCATCGTCGTGCCGCGTCCGATCGCCTGGGTAACCAGCCTCTCCGCCACAGGCGTACTCAATCTGGCGCCCTTCAGCGCCTTCACGTTCGTCTCGCAGAAGCCACCGATGCTCGCGATCAGCGTCGGCCGCAAGGCCGGCGTCTGGAAGGATACCGCGCACAACATCCTCGATACCGAAGAATATGTGATCCACATTGCCGACACGCCGCTGATGCACGCGCTGCACGAGAGCTCGGTCGAGCATCCCCGTGACGTCAGCGAGGTCGAGCATCTCAAGCTGGAGACTTTGCCAAGCGAGCTCGTCAAGGTGCCGCGGCTGGCGGCCCCGCCGGTCGCGATGGAGTGCCGGTTTCGCCAGTGCCTCGAGTTCGGCGAGGTCAAGAGCCGGCTCATCGTCGGCGAGGTGGTGATGTTTCATGTCCGCGACGGGCTGATGAACAACGGCAAGGTCGAAACCAAAGAGCTCGACCCGATCGCCCGCATCGGCGGGCCGCGCTATGCGCGGCTCGGCGAGATCGTGACGTTGCGTACGGTTTTTCAAACGTCGAAATCGACCGAGGAAGAAACATCATGACCGGGCAACCGCGGCGAAGAAGCATTCACATCGGCGGCTTCAAGCATGCCAACCCGATCCCGAATGCCAGCCGCATCGGCAATCTCGTGATGTCCGGTGTGATCCTCGGCCGTGATCCCGCGACCGGACAAATGCCTGACAGTCTGGAAGCGCAGTGCGCCAACATGTTCGCGCACATGAAGGCGACCGTGGAGGCCGCGGGCGGCAGCACCGACGACATCATCAAGATGACGGTATGGCTGAAGGACCGCTCGCAGCGCGCGCCGGTCAATGCCGAGTGGCTGAAGATGTTTCCCGACGAGCATTCGCGTCCGGCGCGCCATGCGCTGCCGATGGACAACATGGAGGGCGGTGCACTGGTGCAGTGCGACTTCACCGCCGTGATCGACTGACAGGAGCCGAGGAGTTGCCGACCTATCTTCCGTTCGATCCGAACCCGCGCCGGCCGTCAAGGCCGCCGCCGCCGAAAACCATCGACGGCCAGTTTCACGTGCTCGGGCCGCCGGAAAAATATCCGGAGCGGCCGGGCGCGGCCTACCGCATGCCGACGGCGACGTGGGAAGCCGCGCTGCGCATGCACAAGGCGCTCGGCATCGAGCGCGGTATCATCGTGCAGACCACGACCTATGGCGCCGACCACGCCGTGGTGCTGGACGGGCTGGCCGCGATGGGCAAAAACTATCGCGGCTGCGCCAACGCGCTGGTGTTCGCGGAGGCCGATGATGCGTATCTGGCCAAGCTGCATGACGCCGGCGTGCGCGGCGCGCGCTTCAGCTTTCGCCGGGAGCTTGGTGCCGTGCTGTCGGACACCGATTTCGCCCGCGCGATTGCGCGAATCCGCGAGCTCGGCTGGTATGTGAAGATCCAGCCGGAAAAGGACGGCATCGTCTCCAGCGTGGAGAAATACCAGTCGCTCGATGTTCCCGTGCTGATCGATCACATGGCGCGGCCGGACCCGGCGCGCGGCACGGACGATCCGAACCTGCGCAAGATGCTGGAGCTGCTCTCGAAGGGCAATTTTTGGGTGATGCTGTCGCTCGGCGAGAAGACCTCCAGGAAGGGACCGCCCTGGGACGATGTCATCCCGATCGCACGCACCTATATCGAAGCCGCGCCCGACCGCTGCGTCTGGGCCAGCGACTGGCCGCATCCGGTCTCGGTGGTTCAGCCGCCGAACGACGCCGATCTGCTGGAGCTGATGTACCGCTACGCGCCGGATGAAGCGACGCTGGAGAAAATCCTGGTTCGAAATCCGGCGAAGCTGTTCGGGTTTTCCGACTAATTCCTAGGATGGGTTGAACGAAGCGAACCCATTCTACGGCATCTCGCTGTTGCTGTGGTCTTCAAAAAACCGCCGCGACTGCCCCTCACCCCGACCCTCCAAGAGCAAGCTTTCGCTCGTCTCTTCCCCCAGGAAGACGGGGTGAGGGGGCTCGCCGCCGCTGCGGAACTACTTCGTCGCCACGTTCACGGCTTCGTTCGGCAGGCTCGACAACAACGCATGCAGCGTTTCCATCGTGGAGCGATCGCAGACGCCGTCGACCCTGGCGGGACGGAAATGACGCTGGAACGCGCAAACCACTTCCATGGTCGGGCCATCATATTTGCCGGTGACCGGAATGCCGTAGCCGTACTTCGCGAACGCGGTCTGCATGTTCAGGACATCGTCGTTGATGGCGCCGAGCTGCAGCAGTTCGCCACGCACGATCGGTGCCGGCTGCACCCAGTGGCCGACGCCGGAATTTGCCAGCGAGTGCCAAGGGAATTTTTCGCCCGGGTCCTTCTTGCGCGACGGGGCGACATCGGAATGGCCGAGCACGCGGTGGCCAGGAATGTTGCGGCGGAGCATGATGCCCCGGCACAGGGCGATCACGGCCGCGATCTGGCGCAGCGGAAAGTCCGGATAGCCCCAGTCATGACCGCGATTGACGATCTCGATGCCGATCGAGCAGGAATTGATGTCGTCCTCGCCTGCCCAATTCGACACCCCGGCATGCCAGGCGCGCTTGGCCTCCGGCACGCATTGCACGATGCGGCCATCCTCCAGCACGATATAATGGGCGGAGACGTCGGTGCCGGGAGTGCACAGCTTGGTGATCGCGCCCTCCACGTCGGGCATGCCGGTGTAATGCAGCAGTATCATGTCGGGGGCGCGGCCGTTATTCCGCTCGCCATAGTTCGGCGAGGGAATGACGTCGGACGCGATCGAGGAATCCGGGGTAAAGGCTTTCATGTCCGCGATGCCCTTTGGAATCGGGAGGGCGCGTTGACGCTTCGAAGCAGCACCAGCAGACGCAAATGAACCAGACGGCATGGCAAACCAAAAGGCGGGCAGAACAGCGGCGGACAAGGGCGGAAATTTACTATTCATTTACGATGCGGTCGTGGCAATCGCCAAGTCACTCGTGCGGGACGCATTTTGGCGGAGTGTGTGCGGAGAGCATCAGTGCCGCACCCTGCAATCGAGAATGCGCGTAAAGGCCGCGCCGAAGCGTCAACGCTTTCTTAAGGCTAAGTGCCGTTACTAAGTAGTGAAGAAGCCGTGACCTCCGTGAGGAGCGGCACAGTCCGT
The DNA here is from genome assembly GCA_023432885.1 of Pseudomonadota bacterium. GTDB lineage: Bacteria > Pseudomonadota > Alphaproteobacteria > Rhizobiales > Xanthobacteraceae > Bradyrhizobium. The sequence goes on from JAEZEU010000297.1 coordinate 5,390, forward strand.
TTTCGCGTTCGATTCGCATGGCAGCCCGGCAAATTCCGTCTTCAGAACAGGGTTTGCGGCCCGCCGGGACCCGCGATCATGGCGTGCGGCGGTGTTTCGATGGGAACAACCCGGCGAAGCGCGGTTATTTGAGGCTCAGGGATTTCAACGGCGATGGGCCTGTCAGCGTCAGGGTTCCCTTGTTCCGTCCGGCGCATCGCGGCCGGGGACCTCGCATGATGTCGGCACAGCGCCACGTCTCCGTGCTCGGCCGCGAGGCGGTCGAATGGCTCGCGCCGCGCGCGGGCGGCGTCTATGTCGATGCGACCTTCGGCGCCGGCGGCTACAGCCGGGCCATCCTCGAAACTGCCGGCACAAGGGTGATCGGTATCGACCGCGACCGCACGGCGATCGCCGGCGGGTCCGATCTCGTCGACCGCTCGGAAGGCCGGCTGGTCCTGGTTCAGGACCGCTTCTCCCATCTTGCCGAGGTCTGCGCCGCGCAAGGCGCGCAAGCGGTGGACGGCGTCGTCATGGATGTCGGCGTTTCCTCGATGCAGCTCGACCAGGCCGAGCGGGGCTTTTCGTTCCGCTTCGATGGGCCGCTCGACATGCGGATGGGGCAGGAGGGGCCGACCGCAGCGGATGTCGTGGCGGGAGCTTCGGAGAGCGACCTCGCCAACATCATCTACATCTATGGCGAGGAGCGAAACTCCCGCCGGATCGCGCGCGCGATCGTCGCCGCGCGCAAGGAGACGCCGATTGCGACCACGGGCGCGCTGGCGCAGATCGTGGCAAGGGTGGTGCGCGCCAAGCCGAACGAGATTCACCCCGCCACGCGGACGTTCCAGGCGCTGCGCATCTTCGTCAATGAAGAGCTCGATGAACTGCACCAGGCACTTTCCGCCGCCGAGCGCGTGCTGAGGCCAGGCGCGCGGCTCGTCGTCGTGTCCTTCCACTCCCTGGAGGACCGCATCGTCAAGAACTTCCTTGGCGTGCGCGGCAAGGTCTCCGCCGGCTCGCGGCATCAGCCCGAGGTTGTGCAGGCCGCAACCAGCTTCGAGATCCTGACAAAGCGTCCCGTCGTGCCCGGCGAGGCAGAGATCGCGGCCAACCCGCGCGCGCGTTCGGCGAAGCTGCGTGCCGCGGCGCGCACGGCGGCGCCCGCCCATGCCGAGAACGAATTGCCGGACTGGCCGCGGCTCGCCGATGTCATGAGGGGAGGCTGATCATGCGGATCATCCACTTCCTCGTCGTCGGCATGCTGATTTTTGCCGCGGCCTATGTCTACCGCATCAAGATGGAGTCGACCTCGCGAGTCGAGCGGGTGCAGCGGCTGAATGCAGAGATCCGCGAGCAGCGCGATGCGATAGCGGTACTGCGCGCCGAATGGGCCAAGCTCGATGCTCCGCTGCGGCTGCAGGGACTGGCAGAGCGTCATCTCGGGCTGAAGCCGATCACTGCTCAGCAATACGATCAGTTGAAGAACTTGCCGGAGCGTCCGCCGAACTTTACCCGCGATCCCGATCCGATCGGCTCGATGCTCAACACCATCGAGGCTTCGGGCGATGCCGGCCTCATCACCGGCTCGGTGCCGCCCGGGGGAGCGCAGCGATGAGCGAGCGCAATTCCGAACGACCGGCCGAGCCCTGGCGGCAGCGCCTGATCCGCAGCCTGCTGTACGGGCGCAATGTCGACCGCAATGCCAAGGCGCGCGCCCGCGTCGGATTTGCCATCCTGGCCTTTGCCGCCGTCTACGCCGTGATCGGTGGGCGTCTCGTGATGTTCGCGGTCGGCGCCGACAGCCACGGCGCACGGCGCGCCGGGTCGCAGGATGCGATCGCGACCGCGCGGCCCGACATCATCGACCGCAACGGCCAGATCCTTGCCACCGACATCAAGACCCCCAGCCTGTTCGCCGAGCCGCGCCGCATCATCGACAAGGACGAGGCGATCGAACTGCTGACCGGCGTGCTCCCCGATCTCGACACCATCGAGGTGCGCGACCGCCTGTCTACGCGCAAGGGGTTCGTCTGGCTCAAGCGCGAGATCTCGCCCGCGCAGCAACAGGCCATCCACAAGCTCGGCATCCCCGGCATCGGCTTCCTGCGCGAGAACAAGCGCGTCTATCCGACGGGCGCCGAGGTCGCGCATCTCATTGGCCTGGTCAACATCGACAACCAGGGCATTGCCGGCATGGAGAAATGGCTGGACAACAATGGTCTGGCCGATCTGCACCGCGCGGGCTTTGCGACCGACCGCCTGCAGAAGCCGGTGGAGCTCTCGGTCGACCTGCGCGTCGAGCACGCGCTGCGCGACGAGCTCCTCAAGGCCAAGGACAAGTACAAAGCCAAGGCCGCCTCCGGCCTCGTCTCCAACGTGAGGACCGGCGAGATCGTCGCCCTGGTGTCGCTGCCGGATTTCGATCCCAACAACCCGAAGGAGGCGCACGATCCCGAACGCATCAATCGCCTCACCACCGGCGTGTTCGAGATGGGTTCGACCTTCAAGACACTGACCTTGGCGATGGCGCTGGATTCCGGCAAAGCCAATCTCAACACGCTCTACGACGCGCGCGGCGCGCTTCGCTACGGCAAATTCGCCATCCACGACACCCATCCGCTGGGCCGCTCCATCACGCTGTCGGAAGTCTTCACCTTTTCGTCCAACGTCGGTGCCGCGCGCGTTGCGCTCAGCCAGGGCGTCGAGGCGCACAAGGCTTTCCTGAAGAAGGTCGGCCAGCTTGACCGGCTGCGCACGGAATTGCCGGAGAGCACGGCGCCGATCGTGCCCAAGCGCTGGGGCGAGCTCAACACCATCACCATCTCCTTCGGCCACGGCATCGCGGTGGCGCCGTTGCAGGCGATCATGGGCATCAACGCCATGGTCAATGGCGGCCTGCTGATTCCGCCAACCTTCCTGAAGCGCTCGGAGGACGAGGCGAAGGCAATGGCCAAGCAGGTGATCAAGCCTGCCACCTCGGAAAAGATCCGCTATCTGATGCGGCTCAATGCCGAGATCGGAACCGCCAAGAAGGCCGACGTCAAGGGCTACTATATCGGGGGCAAGACCGGCACCTCGGAAAAGGTGGTGGGCGGCCGCTATTCCAAGAAGCAGGTGCTCAATTCCTTCACGGCGATCCTGCCGGCCGACAACCCGCAATACCAGCTGCTGATCATGCTGGACGAGCCGAAGGCGCTGCCGGAAACCCACGGGTTCATCACCTCGGGCTGGAACGCGGTGCCGACCGGCGGCAACGTTATTGCCCGTATTGCGCCCCTCCTGGGGATCGAACCCCGCTTCGACCTGCCGCCGTCCGACCGCCTCATTCTTGCGGCATCGAGGACAAATCAGTAATCCACTGTCATTGCCGTTGTGAGTCTCCAAGGCCCCGCGGCGGCGGACTGGAACAGCATGCGACTTCGCGACCTCTTTGGCACCGATGCCACGATCGATCCGCCCGCTGATGCGGTCGAGGTGAGGGGGCTTGCGGTCGACAGCCGGGCAGTCAAGCCGGGCGACCTGTTCTTTGCGCTCGCCGGCAGCAAGACCGACGGTTCGCGCTTCATCGATGCCGCCGTTAGGGCTGGCGCAGTGGCCGTGGTGAGCGACCATCGGCCCGATGGCGCGCGCCTGCCGTTTGCCGTGACGCCCAATCCGCGCCGCGCGCTCGCATCGGCGGCCGCGAAATTCTTTCCGCTTCAGCCCCAGACCATCGCCGCCGTCACCGGCACCAGCGGCAAGACTTCCGTGGCCGCCTTCACGCGCCAGATCTGGCAGAGTCTCGGCCATACCGCCGCCAGCATCGGCACCATCGGCCTGGTCTCGCCGAAGCGTACCGTCTACGGCTCGCTGACCACGCCCGATCCGATCGCGCTGCATCGTCAGCTCGACGAGATCGCGCGCGAGGGGGTCACCCATCTCGCCTTCGAGGCGTCCTCGCACGGCCTCGACCAGTACCGCCTCGACGGGGTGCGTGTCGCCGCCGGCGGCTTCACCAACCTGTCGCGCGATCACATGGATTATCATCCCGACGTCGCGCACTACCTGAATGCGAAGCTGCGGCTGTTCCGCGAACTCGTGATCGACGGCGGCGCGGCGGTGATCTCGGCAGATCATGATTGTTCGAGCCAGGTGATCGAGGCGGCGCGCTCGCGCAAGCTCCGCATCATCGCGATCGGCCGCAAGGCGGATGGGGCCGAAGCCATTCGCCTCGTCGAAGCTGATATCGAGGGCTTTGCGCAAAAGCTCGTCATCGAACATCGCGGCCGCCGCCATTCGATCCACCTGCCGCTGGTTGGCGAATTCCAGATCGAGAACGCGCTGGTCGCCGCGGGCCTCGCCATCGGCACCGGCAGCGACGCGGAAAAAGTGTTCGCCGGCATCGAGAATCTCGAAGGTGCAAAGGGACGTCTCGAGCGCGTCGGGGAGCGCAACGGCGCGCCTGTCTTCGTCGATTACGCGCACAAGCCGGATGCTTTGGCAAAAGCCCTGCAGGCGCTGCGGCCTTATGCGAAACGAAAGCTCGTCGTCGTGTTCGGCGCGGGCGGCGACCGCGATGCGGGCAAGCGTCCGCTGATGGGTGCGATCGCGGCGGAGAATGCCGACAGCGTCATCGTCACCGACGACAATCCGCGCAGCGAGAATCCGGCCGCGATCCGCGCCGCCATCCTTGCCGCTGCCAGGGGCGCGAGGGAAATCGGCGACCGCACCGAGGCGATCCGTGCCGGGATCGCCACGCTACAGCCGGGCGATGCGTTGCTGATCGCCGGCAAGGGCCATGAGACCGGACAGATCGTCGGCGACAAGACATTGCCGTTTTCGGATCACGAGGCGGTAGCAACAGCGCTTTCGTCGAGGGTGGCATGAGCGCAAAGCCGCTATGGACGGTCGCCGAGGTCGCCCGCGCGCTCGGTTTGCCTGATAAATTTCCGGACACGCCGATCAGCTTCGTCACACAGGACAGCCGCCTGGTGAAGCCCGGCAGCCTGTTCGTCGCGCTCTCGGGCACGCCGAGCGGCGGATTCGTTTCGAGCTTTGCCAGCGCGCGCGATGGCTGGGAGTTCGCCGCGAACGCCCAGGCCGCCGGCGCCGTGGCGATGATCGTGCCGCACCGGATCGAAGGCGTCACGGTGCCGCAACTCATCGTCAAGGACACGCTGATCGACGGTCTTTGGGCGCTCGGCCGCGCGGCGCGGGCGCGCTATGAGGGGCCGGTGATCGGTCTCACCGGCAGCGCCGGCAAGACGTCCACGAAGGAATTCATCGCCGCCTACCCGAATGCTTTTGCCAGTCCCTCCAGCTTCAACAATTTCTGGGGCGTGCCGCTGACGCTGTGCAATGGCCATCCCGCAGCCAGCGTCTGGGTTGTCGAGATGGGCATGAACCAGGTTGGCGAAATCTCGCGCCTGTCAGCGTTGGCGCGGCCGACGGTGGCGCTCGTCGTCAACGTGCAGCCGGTGCATCTGGAGAAGCTTGGCAGCCTGGAGGCGATCCGCCGCGAGAAGGTTTCCATCGCGCAGGGCCTGCCTGGTGACGGCGTGCTGGTGCTGCCCACGGATGTCGATGCACCGGAGTGGAAGGGCAGGACCATCCGCTTCGGCGGCAGCTCCGAAGTGCGCGAAGTGAATCACACCGCGCGCGGCGAGAGCTGGGATGTTACGGCCGAAATCGGCGGCAGGCAGGTCAGCTTTGGCCTGACACCCGGCGCGCCGCATCGCCTGCACAATGCGCTTGCCGCGCTTGCATCGGTCTACGCGGCCGGCCTCGATGCTTCAGCGCTGGCGCCGCAGCTCCATGATGTCGGCATCATGACCGGCCGCGGTGTCGAGCAGACGGTTGGCGGCGCGACCCTGATCGACGACAGTTTCAACGGCAATCCGGCGAGCATGGTCGCCGCGCTCGACAGCCTGAAGGCGCGGCCCGTTGCAAAAGGCCGCCGCATCGCCATCCTCGGCGACATGCTCGAACTCGGCGAGGAGGCATCATCGTATCACACGGGCCTCGTCAAACACCTCGACGGAATCGATGGCGTCTACTGTGTCGGCCCGCTCATGCATCACCTCTACACGCTGTTGCCCAGGGACAAGAGCCTCGGCTGGCACGAGGATCCGGCCACGCTGGAGCCGGGGCAGGTCGCGAGCCTGCTCCGCGGCGGCGATGTCGTGGTGGTCAAGGGCAGCAAGAAGATGTTCTGGGTGAACAAGTTCGTGCCGCGGCTGGTCGCTGCACTGCAGTCGAAGGCCTGAGGCGCAGATGGTTCACACAAACTTTCAATCCGCCATGACTCGCCCTTCGCGCGGGGCCATGGTTAAAGGGCGTCTCGCCTTTCCGGCACGGCCGCGCCAGCGGCATGGGGCATCGTGAATGCTATATTGGCTGATTGACCTTTCGAACACGGTTCCGGCCCTCGGATTCCTCAAGGGTCTCTTGAACGTGTTCCGCTACATCACCTTCCGCACAGGCGGTGCCATGGTGACCGGCGCGCTGTTCGTGTTCCTGTTCGGGCCCTGGATCATCGATCACCTGCGCCTGCGCCAGGGCAAGGGCCAGCCGATCCGCACCGACGGCCCGCAATCGCATCTCATCGCAAAGAAGGGCACGCCTACCATGGGCGGGCTGATGATCCTGTCGGGTCTGGTGGTTTCGACGCTGCTCTGGGCCAATCCGGTCAATCCCTATGTCTGGATCGTGCTCGCGGTGACGCTCGGTTTCGGCTTCGTCGGCTTTTATGACGACTATCTGAAGGTGACGAAGCAGTCGCATAGCGGCTTTGCCGGGAAACTGCGGCTGCTGATCGAGGGCATCATCGCGCTCGCCGCCTGTTACCTCCTGGTGCGGCTCGGCCGCGACGCGGCGTCGACTTCGCTGGTGATCCCCTTCTTCAAGGAACTCGTGATCAATTTCGGCTGGTTCTTCGTCATCTTCGGCGCCTTCGTCATCGTCGGGGCCGGCAACGCGGTCAATCTCACCGACGGCCTCGATGGGCTTGCCATCGTGCCCGTGATGATCGCCGCGGCCAGCTTCGGCATGATCTCGTATCTGACGGGCAACGCCGTGTTCTCCGACTATCTGCAGATCAACTACGTCGCCGGCACCGGCGAACTCGCGGTGGTCTGCGGCGCGGTGCTGGGCGCCGGCCTCGGCTTCCTCTGGTTCAACGCCCCGCCGGCTTCGATCTTCATGGGCGACACCGGCTCGCTCGCGCTTGGCGGCATGCTGGGGGCAACTGCGGTGGCGGTGAAGCACGAGATCGTGCTGGCGGTGACGCTCGGCTTCGGCTTCGTCGGCTTCTATGACGATTACCTCAAGGTGACCAAGCAGACCACGACCGGGTTCGGCAGCAAGCTTCGCCTCCTGATTGAGGCGGCGATCGCGCTGGTGGCCTGCTACGCGCTGGTGCGGCTGAACCGTGACCCCGCCTCGACCGCGCTGACGATTCCTTTCCTGAAGGACACCGTGCTGCACTTCGGCTGGTTCTTCGTCGTCTTCGGCGCCTTCGTCATCGTCGGTTCCGGCAACGCGGTCAACCTCACCGACGGTCTCGACGGCCTCGCCATCGTTC
>JAEZEU010000352.1 GCA_023432885.1 Pseudomonadota bacterium
GTGCACGGCCCCTTCACCGAAGCGCATCGTGTGGCGCTGCGGCTGGCTTCCACCTCGAGGATCCATCAAGCGACCGAGATCGTCGACGTCGCCTATCACATGGCCGGCGCCACCGCGGTGTTCCGCGCCAACGGCTTCGAGCGCCGCCTGCGCGACATGCACGCGATCAACCAGCAGCTCCAGGCCCGCGACAGCCATTATGAGGAGATGGGCAAGGCGATCCTGTCGGGCAATCTGGCGGGGCCTCCGACGGCGCGATAGCGCACGATGGCCTCTCTGTTTGAATTCGACAGTCCGGCCAGTTCGATTTACCTTTCCCCAACGGGGAGAGGTGAACCGCCGATGCCGCTCCGGCTCAACTTAAGCCATGCTGTAGATGAGCACTTGCGTGACCTCGAGGCGGCTCGCTTCACGACTCGACGGGCAGGCGGGCCTTTCTCAAGCTTATTTTTCCGGGCTGCGCCGCCCTCGTCTCTGCTTCGACCAAGCTCTCGATCCATTCGATCGTTCGCAGGACGTCCGGATGAACAACGAAGTCATACTCGCCGCGCACGATGCCGAAACAATCCCGGCCTCTTTCATTGCTCAACGCCCGCCTCAAGCGCCGTGCAAACATGGAAAGCTGCTCGCTGGATGGCTGCAGTTCTGCCTGAACAGGCTTGGCTGCCGTCCGCCGATCGGCGCCAGCGCGCCGTTCGCCGTTCAACTGGCGCTCAGCTTCGGAGCGCGTATCCATGCCCGATCGCCTGTCCTCGCCGGCACGCCTGTCCTGGTTCGAGCCGCCGCTGGCGCTATCCATCATTCCTCTCCATCAAGAAACAAGCTGTGCGAATCGCAGCCCTCCTCCGCCTCACGCAGCGCAAAAGAGCGAAGGCCTTCATTCGAAGTGCACGCCCATCCGGAATCCTCTGCGCCAAACCACGTGACACGACATGACGAGCTTGTCTTCCGGTACAAGCAGATTGAACTTCGCGGGAACGCGGGTACTCAGGTCGGACAATTCCAGAGCAGCGCCCGTAACCGACAGGTCGCGAATGACGCACGTGATGGTATCGCCGCCATATTCGATCTTGGCGGGCTTGGCCACACGGAAGCGCGGAGCGACTCGCGTCTCGACCATTGGTTACCTGCCGTGGAAATGGCGCTCAAAGTGACCCGACCAGCCTAGGGACCAGCCCCTAACGTCCGTGAAAGAGCGCAAGACGCCAGCCCGGAATCGATAGCGTTTTTCGGCAGGGTAAAAGTCTCACCGGCGCGGCCCACGACGAACGCGGTTCGCTTCGCGGTGAGGAGATCCGTACTTTTCGAAATGCCGCCGACCGCCCGCACTGATCCGAAATCCCTCACGAATTTTGGCCGACGGCGCGCGCTGTTGACGCACTCTGGAGCAGCTTCCGCCGGCTCGGGAACTGCCCTAGTGTTGCCGGCGTTCTCATCTGGCGAATGCGGTAACTTGATGGGCTCGTGGAATGGGGCGGCGGGGATTCATCACTGCGATCGGACTGACGATGCTGCTGCCGCTGGGCGCCTGCTCTCCCGACCCGGCGCCGACCGCCTCGGTTTCTCAATGCGTGGCGGCGAACTTCCCTTCCTACAATCCAAACAACCGCGAGCAGTGCATCGCCGCCTGCATCAAATGCGAGAACGGCGTGATGACGACATGCGCAACGGCGTGCAGCCTGAAGGGCTCGCGCTGAGCGGGGGGCACGCAAGCAGCCGAGGAAGTCGCTGACGTATCATGTGCGGAAGCGGAAACCAGCGTCGGCGAAATAGGCGATCGACGCCCAACTCTCGGTCATGGCGTCTCGTCCCGGCCATCCACGTCTTTCTCACAATCGGGTAGCAAAGCACGTGGGTGCCCGGGACAAGCCAGGACGAGCCCGGGCATGACGAATTGGTAGATCGATGCCCGGCCAAGAGCATGGATGGACGCGGTCCGGCTTCACGCCGCCTTGTGGGCGTCGCCCGCCCCGATCAGGCCACGCTGGGCCTTGAGCAGAGCGACGATCTCGGCGTGCGGCCGGGCGCGGCTGAACAGAAAGCCCTGGCCCTCATGGCAGCCTTCGGCGCGCAGGCAGCTCAGCTCGGCCTCGGTCTCGACACCCTCAGCGGTGATGGTGACGCCAAGGCCCTTGCCGAGGCTGACGATGGAGCGGATGATCGCCTGCGCATCGCGATTGGCGTCGACCTCCTGCACGAAGGAGCGGTCGATCTTGATCTTGTCGAACGGGAAGCTGCGCAGGTAGCTCAAGCTCGAATAGCCGGTGCCGAAATCGTCCATCGAGATGCGCACGCCGAGCGCCCGCAGCGCGTGCAGGGTGGCGAGCACCTCGCTGCTCTTCTCCAGCAGCAGCGTCTCGGTGATCTCGAGCTCGAGCCGCCGCGCCGAAAGGCCGGACTGCTTGAGCGCATCCATGACCAGCGACAACAGATTGCCGATGCGAAATTGCAGCGGCGACAGATTGACGGCGACGCGGACGTCGTCCGGCCAGAGCGCCGCATCCGCGCAGGCCCGGCGTAGCATCAGGCTACCGATCGCGTTGATCAGGCCGGTCTCCTCGGCCACCGGGATGAACTCGCCCGGCGGGATCATGCCGCGCTCGGGATCCGGCCAGCGCACCAGCGCCTCGAAGCCGGTGATGCGGCCGGTCGCAAGGTCGACCAGCGGCTGGTAGTAGGGCTGCAGCAGGTCGTTCTGGATCGCATTGCGCAGGTCGATCTCGACCTTGCGCCGGCACTGCGCGCGGGCATCCATCTCCGCCTCGAAGAAGGAGAAGGTGCCGCGGAAATCGTTCTTGGCGCGAGACAGCGCAAGGTCGGCGTTCTTGAGCAGCTTGTCGGAATCGTCGCCATCGCCGGGCGAGACGGCAATGCCGATGGAGGCGCCGATCACCACCGAATGTTCGTCGAGCAGGAAAGGATCGGCGATCGCCTCGAGCAGCCGGCGGGCCAGCAGCGTCGCATCCTCCGGCCGCGTGACGCCGCTCTGCAGAATGGCGAACTCGTCGGAGTTGAGACGGGCGATGGCGTCCTCCTCCCGCAGCGTGGAGCGTAGCCGCTTGGCAACGCCGCGCAGCAGCATGTCGCCGACGCCATGACCGAGGGTGTCGTTTACCGCCTTGAAATTGTCGAGGCCGAGCACCAGCACCGCAAGCCTCTCGGCGCTGCGCCGCGTGTGCAGCAGCATGTCGTCCATCTGCTGGCGCAGCAGGGTGCGGTTGGGCAGGCCCGTGAGGGCATCGTGCTGGGCCATGAAGGCGAGCCGCGACTCGGCGCGCTTGCGTTCGGTGATGTCCATCAGCGCCAGGAGCACGGCCGGCTGGTCGCCATGAACGAGCTGGCGCGAATAGATGGCGAGATCGATCAGCGCGCCGTCGGCGCGGACATGTTTCCAGGTGCGCGCGGCCCGCTCGTCGCCGGTGGCGTCGCCGAGCCAAGGCAGTTCGGTGTCAAAGGCCTGAAGGCTGCGGATGGTCAGCTTCTCGAACTCGGCCCGGCTGTAGCCGTAATGCTCGACCGCAGCGTCGTTGACGGAAAGGATGCGCTCGCCGTCAAGCGAGCAGACGATCATCGGCACCGGGTTGCTGTCGAACAGCAGGCGGAACGAGGCTTCACGCTCCTTCAGTTCGGTGATGTCGACACGCAGGCCGATCACCCCGCCGTCGGAGGTGAGGCGCTCCTCGATCAGGATGACGCGGCCGTCGGCGAGCGTCTGTTCATGGCGCGCGCCGGGCTCATGCATCCTGGCGAGCCGCTCGGCGATCCATTCTTCCTCGCGCCCCGCGGCTTCCGGATAATCGCCGCGCGCCACGCCGATGCGGATGGTGTCGGCCAGCCGGGCGCCGGGCTGAAACAGATCGGCGCTGCGATTGTAGATCTCGGCGTATTTCCTGTTCCAGAGGATATAGCGCCCCTCGGCGTCGAGGAACACGATGCCCTGCGGCAGGATCTCGATCGCCTCCCGCAGCCGTTCATGGGACCTGCGCGCATCAGCGATCGCGGCCTCGGCTTCGGCGCGCTTGCGCACCATTTCGCCGATCTCGCTGTGAGCACGGCGGCGGACGCCGCCGGGTTTCGGCACCGGCTTGACCGGACGGCCGGGTATTCGGGCAATCGCGGCACGCTTGGGTTTTTTCTTCTTCTTCGGCCGGATCGTCGGCATTGCTACGCCCCACACAACTCGCATTCTAAGCAGGGCAGTTCTCGGATAAGTGTCTGAAAAATTGGTATCTCTTGCCGAGCCTGAAGGGCCGCCGGCGCGCCGCTGATGCCTGTTTCGCAGGCGCAAGTTGCGTGGGTCGCAGCGGCCTTGCAATCTTCGATAGACGATTCTGACAGAACACCGGTTGCAAAGCGCTGCCCCACGCGGCGGATTTGCGATCAGCGCCGAGGCTGCCCGGCGATTGCACGCCTCACGCACCAAAATACGTCAATTGATGACAGGGTTATCGAAACGTAAAGCGTGGCCTACTGTCAGTAGATCTCGATGCGCGTACTATCGCGGCCGTTGCGCTCGACCAGCGCGTAGAGCGTTGCCGCATTCGAGGGATGCAGCCGCACGCAGCCATGCGAGGCCGGACCGCCGAGACGGCGCAGGTCCGTCGTGCCGTGAATAGCGAAGCCGTGGTAGAAGAAGATCGAGTGCGGCATCGGCGAGTTGTAGTACTTCCGCGAGAACCAACGCCGCGCCATCATCTGCGGCTGGAAGACGCCGCTCGGCGTGCCATAACCGCGGCGGCCGGTGGAGACCGGCCAGGTGTAGCGCGGCTGGCCGTTGACGCTCACCGACATGCGCTGGGAGGCTTTGTCGATGTGAACGACCACGTCGGCGAGCGCCGGCGCGATCGAGGAAAGTAAAACGCATACAGCCGCGATGGCCGGCCGCCAGCCCGACAACAAACTCATCAATCCCCTGCCCCTTACAATTTTGGACATAGCCTTTCGCGCGCCATGCCCGCGGTATTTTCCGACATGTTGCGGGTTCCCGCAGCGGATTGTAAAGGGCGGCGCGACCGCGGCGGATTGAACTCGATCCCCCGCGCTCGCGCCAAATTGAGCGGGGATGATCGCGCCGGCTGCTGGCCCGCATGGGGGGATTCCGTGCTAATTTCGCCGGACATGCAGCCCCGCCGATTCCTGATCCCCCTTCTCATCTCGACCGTCCTTGGTGCCTCGCCCGCGCTGGCGCAGGACAGGGGCGCGGTCGATCCAAAGCCGCTGCCGCCGCTGGCCAATCCCAACGACCCGAAGCTCGGCGCCAAGGAGTTGTTCGCCAGGAAATACCTGCCCGCGGCTACCGACAAGCCGCGCGTCGTCGGCTTCTACGCCCATGGCTGCATCGCAGGCGCCGAAGGCCTGCCGATCAACGGCGACGGCTGGCAGGTGATGCGGCTGTCGCGCAACCGCTACTGGGCGCATCCCGACATGATCGCGCTGGTGAAGCGGCTCGCCGTCAGGGCGAAGAAGGAGGCGGGCTGGCCCGGCATTCTCGTCGGCGACATGTCGCAGCCGCGCGGCGGGCCGATGCTCACGGGGCACGCCAGCCACCAGGTGGGGCTGGACGCCGATATCTGGCTGACGCCGGCGCCGAATCGCCAGCTCTCGCGCAACGAGCGCGAGGAGATGTCGGCGACCATGATGGTGCGCCAGGACCGCCTCGACATCGATCCGCGCGTCTTCACCCCGGGTCATCTCGCCGTCATCCGCGCGGCGGCGCAGGAGCCCGCCGTGCAGCGCATCTTCGTCAATGCCGCGATCAAGAAGGCGCTGTGCCGGGAAGCCAAGGGCGATCGGAGCTGGCTGCACAAGGTCCGGCCGATGTACGGCCACGACTACCACTTCCATATCCGCATCAAATGCCCGCCGGGCTCGGGCGAATGCGAAAGCCAGCCCGACCCGACCGAGGGCGAAGGCTGCAGCACCGGCGACCTCGCCTTCTGGTTCAAGGATAGCGTGCTGCATCCCAAGCCGCCGAAAGTGCCGCCGAAGCCGAAACCGCCGATGACCATGGCACAATTGCCGCCGGCCTGCCGCGCGGTGCTGAACATGCCGGATGCAAAGCAGATCGTTCACGGAGACAGACGATGAAGATTTGGCCCGTTGTGGCTTCGATCATTCTTGCAGCCGCCGGCGCGCACGCGCAGACGACCTATGCCAGCATGCAGACGCGCGCGATCAAGGCGCTGTCGGAGCAACAGGTCAGCGACCTCCGCGCCGGCCGCGGCATGGGCCTGGCGCTCGCCGCCGAGCTGAACGGCTATCCGGGACCTGCGCATGTGCTGGAGTTCGCCGACAAGCTCGAGCTCTCGGCCAACCAGCGCAGCGAGGCGCAGCGTCTGTTTGATGCCATGAAGGCCGAAGCGACGCCACTCGGCGTGCGCCTGATCGAGCAGGAGGCCGATCTCGACCGGCAATTCGCCAGCCGCACCGTGACGCCGGAAAGCCTGAAAGCTTCCACCGCCGCGGTCGCGGCCACACAGGGTATTCTGCGTGAGACCCATCTCAAATACCACCTGTCGACCGCAGCACTGCTCAATCCGGCGCAAATGGTGAAATACGCGCAATTGCGCGGCTATGGCGCTGACAGCGGCGGACACCGGCACCACCGTTAGACCCGCTTGGAGCGGGCTTTACCCCGCGCCTCATCCTGCTATTCTCCGGCATAGCGACATCCCGACCGACTGTGCGTCGATCACGGGATTGCCGGAACGGCGCTTCCGCCTGTCGCAAGCCTGAAATCACCTACGCCTGGTTTGCGCGCGATCACGCGCGTACGCGGCATGGAGCGCCATGATGAATCGTTTCGCACCAATTTTCGTTGCCTTCCTCGCGCTTGCCGCGGCCGTGATGCCGGCGGACGCGCAGGACAAGACCATCACCGTGTTCGCCGCCGCCTCGATGAAGAACGCGCTCGACGAGATCGATGCGGCCTATACGGCAAAGACCGGCATCAAGGTAACCGTCAGCTATGCCGCAAGCTCGGCGCTGGCGAAGCAGATCGAGCAAGGCGCGCCGGCGGATGTCTTCATCTCGGCCGACACCGACTGGATGGACTACGCGGTCTCGAAAAAGAACATCAACGAGCCGACGCGGGTGAACCTGCTTGGCAACAGCATCGTGCTGATCGCGCCGAAGGACTCCAAAGTCGAGAACGTGAACATCGGCCAGGGCTTTGATCTCGCCAAGCTTGCCGGCGACGGCAAGATCGCCACCGGCGACGTAAAGGCTGTTCCGGCCGGCAAATACGCCAAGGCCGCGCTGGAGAAGCTCGGATCGTGGCAGGCGGCCGAGCCGAAATTCGCCATGGCGGAAAGCGTGCGCGCCGCCTTGACGCTGGTGGCGCGCGGCGAGGCCGCGCTCGGCATCGTCTATTCGACCGACGCCAGGGTCGAGCCGGGCGTGAAGATCGTCGGCACCTTCCCGGCCAGCTCGCATCCGGCGATCATCTATCCCGTCGCCGCGACCGCGACGGCGAAACCGGAGGCGGCCGGGTATCTCGCGTTCCTGCGCTCCACCCCCGCCAGGAATATTCTGGAGAAATACGGCTTCAACTATCTCGTCAGCCCGACCACCTGATGAGCGAGATTACGCCCGCCGAATGGACGGCGATCCTGCTTTCGCTCAGGGTCGCCGTGATCGCGACGCTGGTGGCCACCCCGTTCGGCATTGCGCTGGCATGGCTGCTGGCGCGGTATCATTTCTGGGGCAAATCGGTGCTCGATGCGCTGGTGCATCTGCCGCTGGTGCTGCCGCCGGTCGTTACCGGCTACCTGCTGCTACTGACATTCGGCAGGCGCGGGATGGTCGGCGCGTGGCTGGCGGATCATCTCGGCATCGTGTTCGCCTTTCGCTGGACGGGAGCCGCGCTCGCCTGCGGCGTGATGTCGTTTCCACTGCTGGTGCGGCCGATCCGGCTCTCGATCGAGGCGATCGACCGCAAGCTTGAGCAGGCCGCGAGCACGCTTGGAGCGCCGCCCTGGCAGGTGTTCGCCACGGTGACGCTGCCGCTGGCGCTGCCCGGCATTCTCGCCGGCATGGTGCTCGGCTTTGCCAAGGCGATCGGCGAGTTCGGCGCCACCATCACCTTCGTGTCCAACATTCCCGGCGAGACGCAGACGATCTCCTCGGCGATCTATTCGCTGATCCAGACGCCGGACGGCGACGCCGCCGCCCTCAGGCTCGTGATCGTCTCCACTGTCATCGCCATGGCCGCGCTGATCGGATCGGAATGGTTCGCGCGGCGCGCGACCCAGCGCCTGCACGGGAACTGACATGCTGCGAGTCGACATCGCAAAGCAGCTCGGAGACTTCGCGCTGGAGGCGTCCTTCACCAGCGAGGGCCGCGTCACCGGCCTGTTCGGCGTCTCCGGCGCCGGCAAGACCTCGCTCGTCAACATGATCGCAGGGCTGCTGCGGCCGGACCGCGGCCTCATCGCGCTCGATGACGAAGTGCTCGACGACACCGCAAAGCGCATCCATGTGCCGCCGCACCGCCGCCGGATCGGCTATGTCTTCCAGGATGCGCGGCTGTTTCCGCACATGAATGTGGCCGAGAATCTCGACTACGGCCGTCGGATGAACCGCCTCGCCGGCGATGGCGCGCACATGAAGCGCGTCACCGAGCTGCTCGACATCGACCATCTGCTCGATCGTCGCCCGGGAAAACTGTCGGGCGGCGAGCGCCAGCGCGTCGCGCTCGGCCGCGCGCTGCTCTCGAAGCCGCGGCTGCTCTTGCTCGACGAGCCGCTCGGCTCGCTCGACGAGGGCCGCAAGGTCGAGATATTGCCGTACCTGGTACGGCTGCGGGACGAAGCCAATGTGCCGATGGTCTATGTCAGCCATGACGCCGCGGAGATGCGCCAGCTCGCGACCCAGATCGTGATGCTGCGGAACGGCCGCGTGACCGCGCTCGGCGAAGTCAAGGTGCTGTCGGGAACAACCGCTTGACCGAAATGGTTCTCCTCCGATGCGCCCGACCTCGGGCGCGCTCGAACCGGAGGTCTGCCATGCCTGATACGACTGGAAAGGACCACATCTACAAGATCCTCGAACTCGTCGGCTCTTCCGAGAAGAGCATCGAGGACGCCGTCCAGAACGCGATCGCGCGCGCGTCGAAGACGATCCGCGGGATGAAATGGTTCGAGGTCATGGAAACGCGCGGCCACATCGAGAATACCAAGGTCGCGCACTACCAGGTGAGGTTGCGCGTCGGGTTTACGCTGGAGGAGTGATTGTCCGCTGATTGCGAGCGAAAAGATCCAGTCCATCTGGCTCCGACACACATCGTCGCGTCCGTTCCTCGTAGCAATGGCCGAGGCTACACCCCCGCGACCTGCGCCCAGACGTCGGCGAGCTTGCGGCGGAATACCTGCATCCGCGTCTGCGGCACCTTCTCTTCTTCCTCTTCGGGCAGGCGGAGGCCCACGATATTGACGCGGCCGCCGCTGATGCTGCGGGCGACGAGGACGATGGCATCGAGCACGAGCTCGGCGCCTTCCTTCGGCGCAAAATCGAGATGAAGGTCGAAGTAGTCCGACAGCGTCAGCTTCGCCTGGTCCGCTTCGACCTTCACGCCATAGATCTCGGCGACTTCGCCAAGCGTGTGCTCGCCGGAGACCATGAAATCGCCGAGCAAATGCGGATCCGGCGCCGCACTCGGCGGCATGTCGACGAAGAAGCGGTCGAGCGCCTCGGCCTTCTTCGGCGGAGCCAGCAGATAGATATAGTCGCCGGGCGCGACGGGGTCGGCCTCGGCCGGGGTGAGGATGCGCTCGTCGCGAATGATGAGGGTGGGCTTGGACCAGGACGGAATCAGTCCGCGCCGGAAATACAGGCTCTTGGCGCGCACGGGATAGCCGACCAGCTGCTGCTCGAGCTGGCCGGGCAGGTCAAGCTCGACGCGGCGCGGGCCGCGGTCGGTGCGCGGCAGCGCCACGTGCAGCCGCCGCGCCGCCGGTCCCAGCGTCCAGCCCTGCAGCAGCAGCGAAATGATGACGACGACAAAGGCGACGTCGAAATAGAGATAGGCGTTCGACAGGCCGACCAGCATCGGAATCGAGGCCAGGAAGATCGCTACCGCCCCGCGCAGGCCGGTCCAGGCGATGAAGATCTTCTCGCGCCAGTTGAAGCGGAACGGCGCCAGGCACAGGAACACGGCCAGCGGCCTCGCCAGGATCATCAGCGCCAGCGCCACGACGACGGCCGGTCCCGCGCTGTTCAACAGCCGGCCTGGCGATACCAGCAGACCCAGCAGCACGAACATCACGATCTGCGCCAGCCAGGTCGCGGCATCCAGGAAGGCGACGACGGAGTTATGCGCCCGCGTCGGCCGGTTGCCGATGATGATGCCGGCAAGGTAGACGGCAAGGAATCCGGACGCGTGCACGATCTGCGCAAAGCCGAAAATGACCAGCGCAGCCGTCGTCACGAACGGAGCATGCAGCCCCTGCGGCAGCGCCACCCTGTTCAGGGCAAGCACCACCAGCCGCCCGCCGACCACGCCCATGATGGTGCCGAGCACGGCTTCCTGTGCAAACTCCATCAGGACGTGCGAGGCAGAGCTCTGGCCGATCGAGATGAACTCGACCAGCATCAGGGTGAGGAAGATCGCGAAGGGATCATTGGTGCCGGATTCGGCCTCCAGCGTCGCCCCGACGCGGGGACGCAGGCGCAGGCCTTGCGTATGGACCAACAGGAACACGGCCGCCGCATCGGTCGATGCCACCACGGCGCCGATCAGCAGCGCCTCGCTCCAGTGGACGTCCAGCACGTATTTGGCGACCGGTGCGGTCGCAAGCGCCGTCACCAGCACGCCGATGGTGGCCAGCAACATCGAGGGCGCGAGCACGGCTCGGATGCTCTGGAAGCGCGTCCGCAAGCCACCGTCGAACAGGATCAGCGCGAGCGCCACCGAGCCGACCAGATAGGTGGTGCGCACGTCGTCGAACTGCAGGCCGCCCGGGCCGGAATCGCCCGCCGCCATGCCGATGAACAGGAAGACCAGGAGCAGGGGAGCGCCGAAGCGCAGAGCAAGCAGGCTCGACAGGATACCGGCCATCACGAGGACGGCGCCCAGGAGGATCGCGATACTGACCGAATCCAGAGAAGCCATTAATGCTGACAAATGATTGCAAATACTTGCACTTGCATCCTTATCGTCGCCACACTTCCCCGCCAACCCCCTTCTGCCCTATAGCGGCATTCCGCCGGCGTTTTTCCTGGCTAATCGATCTCCGCAATGTGGAGTATCGATGGTCCGCATACCCTGCTTGTGAGAATCTGGCCGATAATCGAATCAGACCGATGTCTTGAGCCCTGCCAGCGAGACCTGTCGATGGAAGTGAACCAGATCGTGGAAACCGTCCAGACCGCCCTGCGGTCGGTGGGTGCGGAAGTCGCCTCGCCCTGGTTCTACCTGCAGTTCGGCTTGATCCTGGCGGCCGCGGGGATCGCCTGGGCCGCGGATGCCGCCATCCGCTCCCGCGTCGACATCTCCTCGCTGGCGATGCGCTGGCCATTGCCGTTGCGCCATTTCGCCCGGGTGATGGTGTTGAGCGCCTCAACCGCGATCTTCGCGATCGAGATGATCGCCTCGCGCGTTGCGATGTACCACATGACGTGGCCGAGCCGCAGTTATCTGATCGCGGTCGCGGCCAAGCTGGCGCTGGCCTGGCTCGCGATCCGGCTGATCACCTCGGTCATCCGCAACGCCTTCCTCGTCAGGGTGGTGTCGGTCGCGGCCTGGACGGTGGCCGCGCTCTCCATCATCGGCCAGCTCGATACGGCGATCGAGCTGCTCGATTCCTACTCCATCGTGCTCGGCGGTCTCCGGCTGACGCCGCTGCTGCTGATCAAGGCCGGCGCGCTGGTCATCCTGGCGCTGTGGCTGACCAATATCGCCGCCAATTTCGCCGAAAGCCGCATCAACCGTTCGACTGATCTCACACCCTCGGTCCAGGTGCTGCTGGTCAAGATGATCCGCATGGGCCTCCTGGTGGTCGCGGTTGCGATTGCACTCGGCGCCGTCGGCATCAACCTCTCGGCGCTCGCAGTGTTCACCGGCGCGGCCGGCGTCGGTATCGGCCTCGGCCTGCAGAAGATCGTCGCCAACTTCATCAGCGGCCTCATCCTGCTGGTCGACAAGTCGGTCAAGCCCGGCGACCTCGTCACCATCGGCGACAGTTCAGGGCGCATCAGCGCGATGAAGACGCGCTATATCTCGGTCGCCGCCGGGGACGGCCGCGAGTTCCTGATCCCGAACGAGGACCTGGTGACGCAGAAGGTCGTCAACTGGACCTATACCGACAAGAACTCGCTGGTGAAAATTCCGTTCGCGACCAATTACGACGCCGACCCGCGGCTGGTCTGCAAGCTCGCCTCCGACATCGCGACCGATCACCCCCGCTCGACCAAGGGCAAGACGCCGAACTGCATCCTGACCGAGTTCGCCGAGCACGGCATGAAGTTCTCGCTGACGTTCTGGATCGGCTCCCCCGACGGCATGGACAATATCAAGAGCGACGTCATGCTGGCGCTGTGGGAGGTGTTCAAGCGGGAGGGCATCCGGGTGCCCTATCCGGTACGCGAAATCCGCGTCCGCGGCGGAGCCCTGCCGGTGGAGACCGTGGTGGAGGTTCCGACCTGATTTGAGGCCAGCCTCCGCAGGACTCCGGCTTGCGCCTGCGCGCCCGATCATTACATTACAACGATAAATCCGCCATTTTCCTGCCGAAGCATCCCTGCCCATGAATTACGTTGAAGCCACCGACACCTCCCTGCGCAAGACCGGCCAGATCAAGCTGCATGGCCCTGCGGCCTTCGCCGGCATGCGCAAGGCAGGCGCGCTGGTCTCGAAATGCCTGGACGAGCTGACCGACGTCGTGAAAGCGGGAATGCCAACCTCGAAGATCGACGATTTCGTGCGCGAGTTCGCCTTCAGCCACGGCGCCTATCCGGCGACGCTGATGTATCGCGGCTACCGCTATTCGACCTGCACATCCATCAACCATGTGGTCTGCCACGGCATGCCCGGCGACCGCGCGCTCCGGGAAGGCGACATCGTCAACATCGACGTCACCTTCATCGTCGACGGCTGGTACGGCGATTCCAGCCGGATGTATGCGATCCAGCCGATCGCACGGAAGGCCGAGCGGCTGATCGAGGTGACCTACGAAGCCATGATGCGCGGCATCGCCGCGGTGAAGCCAGGCAACACCACCGGCGACATTGGACATGCCATCCAGAGCTTCGTCGAGCCGCAGGGCATGAGCGTGGTGCGCGATTTCTGCGGCCATGGCCTCGGCCGGCTGTTCCACGACGAGCCGAACATCATCCATATCGGCCGCCCCGGCGAAGGCGTGCCGCTGAAGCCCGGCATGTTCTTCACCATCGAGCCGATGATCAATCTCGGCCGGCCGCATGTGAAAATCCTCTCGGACGGCTGGACCGCCGTCACCCGCGACCGCTCGCTGTCGGCGCAGTTCGAGCACTCGGTCGGCGTCACCGCCGACGGCGTCGAGATCTTCACGCTGTCGCAGCGCCACGGCGAGAAGC
>JAEZEU010000425.1 GCA_023432885.1 Pseudomonadota bacterium
GCCAGGAACAGCGCGGTCAGTGCTTCCGCCACCTGGCAGAGCTGCACGACGCGCTTGCGCTCGAAGCGGTCGGCGGCATGCCCGGCGACGAACACGAGCAGCGCGGTCGGGAGGAATTGCACCAGGCCGACCATGCCGAGATCGAACGCGCTGCCGGTGATGTCGTAGATCTGCCAGCCGATCACAACCGCCGCGATCTGGCTGGAGAAGCGGGACAGGCTGCGCGACAGTAGGAAGAACTGGAACGAAGTGTCCCTCAAGAGCTCGCGGGCGCCGACGGTCACGGTCGAGGACATGGCAAGAGCGGTGGCTGACCGCTGGACCGATGTCAACTGCGCACAGGGCAGCGCGGCATTGCGCAAGGCTGCGGCGCAGGCATAATCGCAAGCTCGGGGGTCTGGGGGATTCATGCTGCAATTGCAGTCGGCGTTCGGCATCCTGGCGTTGCTCGCCATCGCGTGGGCGTGCGGCGAGAACCGCCGCGCGGTATCGCCACGGCAGGCCGCGATCGGCCTTGCCATCACGCTTGTGATCGCTGTCGTGCTGCTCAAGCTGCCGGTGGTGGCGCGCGCCTTTGGCGCCATCAATGACGCCGTCGGCACGATCTCGGCGGCCTCGCGCGCCGGCTCCTCTTTCGTATTCGGCTATATCGGCGGCGGCACCCCGCCGTTCGACATCAAGGTGCCCGGCGCGGATTTCATCCTCGCCTTCCAGGCCCTGCCCATCGTGCTCGTGATGAGCGTGCTGACCACGCTCTTGTTCTACTGGCGCATCCTGCCGCCGGTCGTGCGCGGCATGGCCTGGCTCCTGGAACGCACGCTCGGTGTCGGGGGCGCGGTCGGACTTTCGACTGCCGCCAACATCTTTCTCGGCATGGTGGAGGCGCCGCTGTTCATCCGCCCCTATCTCAATCAGCTCACCCGCGCCGAGTTGTTTCTGGTGATGACAGGCGGCATGGCGGGGATCGCCGGCACGGTGCTTGTTCTCTATGCCACCTTGCTGGCGCCTGTCATCGCGGACTCGGCCGCGCACTTTGTGATCGCTTCGGTGCTCGGCGCGCCGGCGGCGATCCTGGTCAGCCTGATCATGGTGCCGGAGACCAGCGGCAAGCGCACCGGCGGCGGACTGGAAGATCCGGACGCGCATGCCTCCTCGACGATGGATGCCATCGTCAAGGGCACCACGGCCGGCATCGAGCTCCTGCTCAACATCGTCGCCATGCTCCTCGTGCTCGTCGCGCTGGTCTACCTCGTCAACGCCGTCATCGGGTTGTTGCCGGAGATCGGCGGCGCAAGAATCTCGCTGCAGCGGCTGCTCGGCTATCTTATGGCGCCGGTGTGCTGGCTGATGGGCCTGCCCTGGCAGCAGGCGATCACCGCGGGCAGCCTGATGGGCACCAAGACCGTGCTGAACGAGCTGATCGCCTATGTCGAGCTGTCGAAGCTTCCCAGCGACGCGCTCGATCCGCGCTCGCGCCTGATCATGCTCTATGCGATGTGCGGCTTTGCCAACTTCGCCAGCCTCGGCATCATGATCGGCGGCCTCGGCACCATGGCGCCGGAGCGGCGCGAGGAGATCAACGCCCTCGGCCTGAAGTCGATCGTCTCAGGGACGATCACGACGTGTTTGATGGGTGCGATGGTGGGGGTGCTGACGTAATCGCATCCGCCGTCGTCATTCCGGGGCGCGCGCAGCGCGAGCCCGGAATCCATAACCACAGGCCTCAGTTGGATATCCCCGCATAGAGATCGGCCCAGTCCGGGTTCTGTTCCTCAATCAACCGAATCTTCCAGTCTCGCCGCCACTTCTTCAGCTCTTTCTCCCGCGCAATCGCCGTCAGCGGATCATCGTGGATTTCAAACTACACAAGCTTGTCCACGCCATACCGTGAGGTGAACCCGGGAACGGCTTTTGTCCTGTGCCGATACACCCGACGCACAATGTCGTTCGTTACGCCAAGATAGAGCGTGCCATGCATTTTGCTCGCAAGCAGATAGACGTAGTACGCCATCGCCAACAGCCGTGGTTATGGATTCCGGGTTCGCGCTTCGCGCGCCCCGGAATGACGAGAGTTGGGTCTGCGGCGCCTACGCCTTCAATTCCACCGTCTTGAAATCCGCCGGCAGGATCACTTCCAGTAATTCCACGTCGTCGGAGTAGTCCAGGATCATGTGCCGGATCTTCGGTGGCTGGGTCCAGCAGCCGCCTTCCTTCAGCAGCATTTCGCCTTGCCCCTCCATGTAGGTCTTCACCCAGCCCTTGAGCACATAGACCATCTGGAATTCGACGTGGTGATAGTGAAGCTTTGACACTTCCTCCGGATTGCACGGCCCCTGCAGGCGGATGACGTGGGCCTGCGCCAGCCCATGCGTCGCATCCTTGATGCCGAGATCGCGATATTTGGCGTAGGCGCGCAAGCCGTCGGCCTTGAAATCTTCCTCGCGATGGTGGCTGACCGCAATGCGCTGCCTGGGTCGCGCCTTCGTCTTGGCTGCGCTGGCGCGCCCCTTGGATTTGACGGCCTTTCGCGCGGAGGTCTTGGCTGCGCTACGCAGGCCCGTCCATTTCTTCTTCACTGCAGGCTGTGCCGAGGCCCTCGATTTGGCTTTTTGCGTGGCCATATGTGTCCTCCCGTTTTTCGTTTATGACGGGAGGCTAGCACAAAATTTGAACTTATAGGTTGGGTGCAAAGGTGTTGCGCGGTACCCACCTTTACGCTCCGTGCGCTCTCGAAGGGTGAATGGCCAGCGGGGCCACATGGTTCGAGGCGGCGCTGCCGCCTCATCACCATAAGGGGCGAAGTTCAATGCAATTGGAAAACCCCGTTCACCGCGCGCAGTTCGGCCGGCTTGATCAGCCGCGAATGCGCTACGGTCACGGAGAACAACGGACCCTCGAGTTGTTCCTGCCAGAACGCGAGGAAATCCTGCAGCGCCGGAAACTTCGGAAACAGATCGTAGTTTTGCCAGACGTATGTCTGCAGCAGCGACGGGTGATCAGGCATCCGATACAGAATCTGCGCCGTCGTCAGACCGTAACCCAGCACCTGCTTCCGGAAGTCTTCGGAAACAACCCCAACCTGCGAGACCATGCCAACCTCCATTTGCGGAGCGCACTGTCGTGGTGGCCGACCTGCCGAGCCACCCGCCGGAGATGCGCTCACATGAGAGAAATGTGACGCACGCGACCAACGCATCACAAGCCCAAATGGTAAATGA
>JAEZEU010000364.1 GCA_023432885.1 Pseudomonadota bacterium
GATCAGAGGTGCTGCGGCATACTGGATCGCGCGGGGGATGACGAATTAGGTGTGCGGACGCGCCTCTCGAGTCCTCACACCGCGCCGGCCTTCTGCGCATATTCCC
The DNA here is from genome assembly GCA_023432885.1 of Pseudomonadota bacterium. Lineage (GTDB taxonomy): Bacteria > Pseudomonadota > Alphaproteobacteria > Rhizobiales > Xanthobacteraceae > Bradyrhizobium. Next base: position 107 of record JAEZEU010000364.1, read on the forward strand.
ACGACTGCTGCGACAGCGGCACGGTGCGCTTGGCCGACTCGATGGCCTTGGCGTTGGCCGCGGTACCGTCGCGAATTCGGCCCGCGATGCCCTGCGTGATGCCCGCGAGGCGGAAGAGATTGTAGGAGAAGTACCAGTTGAGATCAGGCACTGCCATGCCGGTAAAATCGCAATAGATCTTCGCGGCCTCTTCCTGGCTCGGAATGTTCAGTGCCTTGAGGTCGGCATCGGCGAGGCCCGGCATCGTCCATTGCATGAGCAGGTAGGTGAAATCGGCCATGGGATCGCCGAGGGTCGACAATTCCCAGTCCAGCACCGCGAGCACACGCGGCTCCGTCGGGTGGAAGATCATGTTGTCGAGACGATAGTCGCCATGGACGATCGAGACGCGTTCCTGCACCGGCACCGTTTTGGGCAGCCACTCGGCGAGCTTCTCGAATTCCGGGATATGCTGGGTCTCAGAGGCGCGGTACTGCTTGGTCCAGCGGTCGATCTGGCGCGCGAAATAATTGCCGGGCTTGCCGAAGTCGGCGAGGCCGATCTTCTCGGGATTGTACATGTGGAGCTTCGCCAGCGTCTCGATCTTGCTGGCGAAGATTTTCCGCCGGGCTTCCGGCGCCTGGCTCGGCAGGGTCGGATCCCAGAACACCCGGCCCTCCTCCATCGACATGATGTAGAAGGCCGAGCCGATCACGGCATCGTCCATGCAGAGCGCGTACGCGCGGGCGACCGGGAAATCCTGCTTGCCAAGCGCGGAGATGACGCGAAATTCGCGATCGACCGCATGCGCCGACGGCAACAATTTACCGAACGGACGGCGGCGCATCACATAGGAGCGGCCGGGCGTATTGAGCCGGTAGGTGGGATTTGACTGGCCGCCCTTGAATTGCAGGACCGTGAGCGGGCCGGCAAAGCCCTCGACGTTCTCCGACATCCATTTGGCGAGGTTGGCCTCGTTGATCCGATGGCGCTCCTCGACTTCGCGAGTACCCGAGAATTCCTCGTCCTTCCTGACCGCCTCGTTCACGCTGACGAACTCCCTGGATTTCCTATCCGTCATCACCCGTCGTTCCGGGATGGTGCGAAGCACCAGACCCGGAACCTCGAGATTCCGGGTTCGATGCTCCGCATCGCCCCGGAATGACGACGGTGGAGAGCTATGCGCTCTCGCTTTCTTGTTAGTGCCTCGGAGCGTTTTGATACTTCCGAAGTTCAAGTCTGGCAATGGCGCGGTTATGCACCTCATCCGGACCGTCGGCGAGCCTGAGCGAGCGGATGCTGGCATAGTCGCGCGCCAACCCCGCCTCGTCGGAAACGCCGCCGCCGCCATGGGCCTGGATCGCCTCGTCGATGATCTTCAGCGCCATGTTGGGCGCGGCGACCTTGATCATGGCAATCTCGAGCTGTGCGGTCTTGTTGCCGACCTTGTCCATCATGTCGGCGGCCTTGAGGCAAAGCAGACGGCACATCTCGATATTGGTGCGAGCCTCGCCAATGCGCTGCTCCCACACCGAGTGCTCGATGATCTTCTTGCCGAAGGCGGTGCGCGACGAAAGGCGCCTGACCATCTTCTCCAGCGCCTCCTCGGCCTTGCCGATGGTGCGCATGCAGTGATGGATGCGGCCGGGGCCGAGGCGACCCTGTGCGATCTCGAATCCGCGGCCCTCGCCGAGCAGGATATTGGAGGCCGGGACCTTGACGTTCTCCAGCAGCACCTGCGCATGGCCGTGCGGCGCGTCGTCATAGCCGAACACCGGAAGCATCTTTTCCACCTTGATGCCGGGAGTGTCGAGCGGCACCAGAATCTGCGACTGCTGCTGATGCTTGGCCGCGTTGAAATCGGTCTTGCCCATCAGGATCGCTATCTTGCAGCGGGGATCGCCGACGCCGGACGACCACCATTTGCGGCCGTTGATGACGTAGTGATCGCCCTGCTTCTCGATGCGAGTCTCGATGTTGGTGGCATCGGAGGATGCGACTGCCGGTTCGGTCATCAGGAAGGCGGAGCGAATCTCGCCGTCCATCAGCGGACGCAGCCATTTGCGCTTCTGCTCCTTGGTGCCGTAGCGCATCAGCACTTCCATGTTGCCGGTATCGGGCGCGGAGCAGTTGAATACTTCCGAAGCCCAGGAGATGTGGCCCATCTCCTCCGAGAGCAGCGCATATTCGAGATTGGACAATCCCGCACCACGGAATTCGTCATCTTCATGCGGATTCGGCGGCATGAACATGTTCCAGAGACCTTCAGCCCTCGCCTTGGCCTTCAGCTCCTCGAGTATGGGAATCACCTTCCAGCGCGCGCCCTCCTCGTCCTGCTTGTTGTAGATCGGCACCGCCGGGCGAACGTGCTTGTTCATGAACGACTGAACCCGGTCGAGCCATTCTTTCTGCTTGCTGGAAATCGTGAAATCCATCAGACGCTCCCTCGCTTTTCAATCCCGAAATCGTTGGCCGCGACTGTCCACCAGCCGCTTACACCCGGCAAGTTCACAAGACCTGCGAGGCATTCGCAGCAGCATTGACATTTGCCGCCGTTCAAACAATAGTTTCATACAGGCGTTTGAATAGCAACTCTCTCAACGCAATCCTGTCATTCCATGGGTCCCCCTGGGCCGTACCCGGAATCAGGAGGACGTAATCGAGATTCCGGGGTTGATGGATCGCATCGCCGCGGAGGGACAGAGAAGGCTCAAAAAGGCGATGGCGTCAGACCAGACCCGCTCCGCCATCCTCGCCGCCGCCGAGCGGCTTTATGCCGAACGCGGCTTCGGCGATGTGACGCTGCGCGACATCGTCGCGGAAGCCAACGTCAACCTTGCGGCGGTGAACTACCATTTCGGCTCAAAGGACGAGCTCATCGCGGAACTGTTCGTCAGCCGTTCGATCCAGACCAACCGCGAGCGGCTCAACGAATTGAAGGCGGTTGAGGAAAAAGGCGGCGGCCGCGCCAGCATCGAGGAAATTTTCCGCGCGCTGGTGGGCCCCACGCTACGTGGCTGCCTCGGTCCCGACCGCGAGGGCTCGACAGCGGCACGTTTCATGATCCGCGCCTCGATCGAGTCGGTGCCTCCAATCCGCCGCATCAAGAATCGCGAGATTGATCATTTGCGCAAGTTCGCCGCCGCGATGCGCCGCGCCCTGCCAGGCCGCGACGAGGCAGAGCTCTATTGGGGCCTGCACTTCGCGCTGTCGATGGCGCACCACACCATCCGCGAGAAGGAGCGGTTGGCAAAATTGTCGGAAGGCAAGTGCGACCTGAACGACGTTCAGGCGATCGTCGATCGCGTGGTGTCGGTGGCGGCCACGGCGCTGGGCGCAAGCGCGCAGACGGGCAAGCCCGCGATGCGCGCTGCGGCCGCGCCGGTCAGGGCTTCCTAGCCAGTCCCTGTGTTGCCTTGCGGGCATAGCGCCACGCTTCCTGTCACGAAAGTTAGGAACGGACGGGGCACCACGAAATTTCCAATTCATCGGCTACGATAGTTCATCGGCTGCAGCTATGCTCCAGCGAAGGTCGTTTCGCCGCAGCCATTTTGGAGCCAGCTTCGTGAGTGCTTCTGCGAGTCAATTGCAGCTTGGTGCGGGCATCGAAGAAAGGTCCGGGAAAACCCTGCGGTCGCCGCTCCGCCCGAACCAGCATGGAGCCTGCCCCGGGCGCGATAGGCGCGGGTGAGTCCGTGACCCGCCGCGAGGGAATTGACAATCGCCTCCTGGCAATGCTGCCAGTCGCGGACTTCAATCTATTGACTCCCGATCTGGAAATGGTCCCGTTGCACCAGGACCAGACGCTCTTCCATGCGGGCGACCAGATAGAACACGTTTACTTCCCTCACAATGGCGCCGTCTCGCTGATGATCCACATGGCGAACGGAAAGACCGTGGCCACGGCTGCAATCGGATGCGAGGGGGCCGCAGGCCTTCTTTCCGTGCTGGGCCCGTCACCTTCGGCCATCACCGCCGTGGTTCATGCGGCAGGCGTGGCCTCCCGGATACCCGCGGTCCGATTTCACGGCGCGTTCGCTCGCAGCCCGGCGATCCGGCATGCTGTCCAGATCCACGTCAGGGCGTTGTTGATACAGCTGCAGCACGGAGCGGCGTGCAATGCGCTGCATCCGGTCGAAGCCCGGCTGGCGCGCTGGCTGCTTCACTTTCGCGACTGCGTCGACCACGACGTCCTCCCGCTTACCCAGGAGGCGTTGTCGGAGATACTGGGCGTGCGCCGGACCACGGTGACATTGCTGATGCGCAACCTGCGGGCTTGTGGGGCTATTCGATCGGACGGACGAGGCAGGATCGAGATCGACCGAGCCCGGCTTGCGGCCGCTGCGTGCGAATGCCACGAGACCATGCGCCTTGGAGTCGAGGAGATCTTCGCCCTCGACCCGGTCGAGCCACGTATCAAGGTGCACCCTGCCGCAGTAGCACGGGGGACGGTCAGCTCCACCTGAACACGTTGGGCCGCGTTGGCGTATTCCTCCGTTCGATTGATCAAGCCAGAGAGGTCGCGCGGCGACGGAGCTGATCGACCCGAGGCTCCTGGACCCAAGCCTCCCGCGCGAACCAAGCGTGCTCAGTGTGGCAAATCGGACAACGGGTGCGCGAAAAAAATACCGGGGTGGAGCGAAAGCGCTCCGGCTCGACCTTTATGCCGGTGGGGATTCCGCGTCCGGTCTGCGGGCACTTGATCATTAACATTCCCATGCGAACGTTCCTCGATTTTTCCGTGAAAGCTGTGAAGGTGGGAACCGGCCGGCTGGACCGCCTCTTCTTCCGGTGCGTTACTTGGGGCGTCACGCACCTGCTCTTGATGAGCGAGCACTGAGATGGGGCCAGCGTGCTCGTGGCGGGCGTTCTCCAACCGGCCGGATCACCCTCCGCGCCGCTAACTTTGATTCTGGAGTATCCTGGCGACGCTCTTCCTGACCGGCTCGCCGGCCTGCGTGGCAAGCTTCTGGGTAAGCTCCCAGAGTTCCCTGTTCTGGGCGGATGTAGCGTCAAACGTCTTGCGCGCGTGCGCGGCGGAGACCGCGAAGACGTCAGAAGGGGATTTGCTGCCCAGCAGTTGAACGAAGAAATCCATCGCGGCAGCGGTATTGGCGCTAGAAATGTCGATGACCTTCAGCCCATAGCTGGTCGCGCTGCCGGCATTGGCCGAGTAGCTCTCACGCCACGCATCGGCGATTTGCCCTGAGGCCGCCTTGATCTCTGCGCAGCGTTCTTGAGCGCGGACGATCCCCTGCTCGGCGAGCGCACCTGCTACACCCGGCCAGACAAAGCCATTCGCTCCGTTCCGATGGGGGGTTCCGTTCAGTTCCTTTTGTACGCTTTCATTCACGTGTACGCTCTCATTCACAGCATTGTTTCCTTTTCACAAGCGTCATCGGTTCCCGAAGCGGCACTTTGCGCCGCGGGATTACAGGGAGACGGAGCGTCGATCCGTTTCCGCGTTCGATCAGCTTTCTTGGTGAGCTGCCATCCAACCCGAACGTCACTATGTCGCAGGGAAGCAATACCGTCCGTTCGGTTTGCGACTCTCGCGAGAATTTTTTTTAACCTTGTCAAGAGGACTGATGGTCTCACCGACAAGGAATGATGCGTATCAACAGGAATGATTATAAAATGACTCAATAGCGATGGCGGCTCGCTCCGCCGCGAGGCGCAAGCGGGCGCGCGGGTCGTGACGCGAAACACTTTGAGAGGAGTGATGATGGCCACCCAGCCAACGGTCGCACGCATCTGGCGCGGCCGGACCCGACCCGATATCGCCGACCGTTACGAAGCCTACCTGAAGAAGGAAGGTATCCCGCCGCTGGAGAAAACCGCGCTCGGCGTCCAACTATTTCGAGAGGATCGCGCCGACGAGAGCTGGTTCACCACCATCTCGTACTGGAGCGACCTCGCCTCGATGACCGCATTCACACGGGGCGAACCGACCAAGGTTCACCATCTCGACCGCGATGCGGAATTCCTGATCGAGCTTCCCGAGGCGATCCAGATCCACCGCATTGTCATCGACCGGCAGGGGCTGCGTTGAGAATAGCCCCGTCCTCAGATCACCTTGCGCTCCTTCAGCCCGGCCATCTTCGCCTCGTCATAGCCGATGCTCGCCAGCACTTCGCTGGTGTGGGCCCCCAGCAGTGGCGGGGAGCGGTACTCTTTTACGGGAGTACCGGAGAAGGTGATGGCGTTGCGGATCAGCGACAGTTCGGGTTCGAAGGGGTGATCGACCTTCACCCGCATGCCGCGGGACTGCACGTGGGGGTCACCGAACACCTGCCCGAAGTCGTTGATGGGGCCTGAAGGCACCCCGGCCTTCTCCAGTTCCTCCAGCCAATAGGCGACGGGCTTCTTGAGGAACAGACCGGCAAAGATGGCCATGATCTCCTTGCCGTGCGCGACGCGGTCGTTGTTCCTGATGAACTTGGGATCGCTGGCAAGCTCGGGCCGGCCCAGCACCTCGCAGGTGCGCGCGAACTGGCCGTCGTTGCCGACCACCAGCATCAGTTCGCCATCGGTGCAGCGGAAGACGCCGGCCGGCATGCCGCCATTGCCCCAAGTGCCGCGGCGCGGCGGGGTCTGGCCGTTGACGAGGAAGATCTGCGCGTAATGTGATAATGCGGCGATGACGGTGTCGAAGAGGCACACGTCGACATGCTGCCCTTCCCCGCCATTGGCCTTGCGATGATAGAGCGCGGCGAGGATGCCGATCGATGAATTCATGCCGGTCATGTAGTCGACGATCGACGGGCCGACCTTCATCGGGCCCGCACCCGGCTCGCCATCGATGTGCCCGGTGACGCTCATCAGCCCGCCCATCGCCTGCAGGATCGCGTCGTAGCCGGCACGCGTCGAGTACGGACCGGTCTGGCCGAAGCCGGTCACGGAGCAATAGATGATGCCGGGGTTGATGGCCTTGATCGCTTCATAGTCGAGTCCGTAGCGCTTGAGGTCACCGACCTTGTAGTTCTCCATGAAGACGTCGCAGCCCTTGGCGAGTTCGCGAATGATCTCCTGCCCCTCCGGGCTTGCGATGTTGACGGTGCCCGACTTCTTGTTGCGGTTGGCGCAGAGATAGAACGAGTTGTTGTTGTTCGCCTTGCCCGCGGGGTCTTTCAGATAGGGCGGGCCGAAGGCGCGGGCGTCATCGCCGGCGCCTGGGCGCTCGATCTTGATCACCTCGGCGCCGAGATCGGCCAGCATCTGCGCCGAGAGCGGGCCGGCAAGCACGCGCGTGAGGTCGAGAATTTTGATGCCGGAAAGCGGCAGGGCCGACATGGCAGTTCCTCCGAACCAGTTTGATCTTGGGGCGGCGGGACCCCCGCGCCCGTTATGTGCTAGGCGATACACCATTTTCATGCGCCGTGGCACTGCACGGGCGGCATGAAGCCATACACGGGCCGCCGCTGCCACCGCGAGCAAGACGCGCTACGCAACGGTGGCGAGATGCGGGCGCATTTCTGCCTGCCGCACCACTTCGACCGTCAATGGCGCGCTGGGGCTCGCGAGCTCCCTTCGCCATGCTGGACCTCGCGATGCGGCCCTGCCCTGCTCCGGCGCTGGCGGATTGGGGGCTGCGCGCGCTCACCGCATCGTCGCGATCGGCTGCGCAAAGCGCGCAGGTCCGGTGGGGACTTGTCGACCTCCGATGCTCGCGGAAAAACTTCGCGTTGTGTGAATGGCGTCACGCTCTCGGGCGCGAATCAACTTATAGTAGTCATCGCTGCCTCTGGCGGCGTTTCCTCCCAAACTTGGCGCCCGCCGCGAATGGCGGGCCTTCTTTGAGTACGGCGATTATACGTTCAAGGGTGCCCTTCGCAGTTCGGCTGAGGGCGGCGATGCCGGGCTCACTTGGGGCGTCGATCTCACGCCAGGCCACCCATTGCTCTGCACAAGAACCGCTACGGCCTTGCTTCGGCCGCAATACGAGACTTGAACAGCATTAGGTGTAAGATTTGGCGAGGTGTCGTAATGGTGGCACTTGCGGAGACTGCTCCTTCTGATCTGGCCGCCGAACTCACCGCACATGCGGTTGCGAGCATTGAAGCCGCCGATCATTTCTCTTCTCCCTTTCCGCATATTGTCTTTCGCAACATTTTTCCCGCCGATTTTTACCGGGATTTGTTACGGAGCGTTCCTACCCAGGGCTATGAGCCGATTACCGGCACGGGCACCCGTGTTGCGCTGCGCCTCTATGGCGAGAATGTAGAAAAGATCGATCAGGCACTGCGACCCGCTTGGGCTGCGGTCTCGACCATGTTGACATCGATGGAGGTCGAGCAGGCGATCCGCAACAGACTGGCTGACGGACTCGCCATTCGCGCTCGCGGCGACAAGGCGCCCCACCCGGACGATCTGAAGCTGGTAGCGAAGCCGGTGGTCTACTGGGACAGGGACGGTTACCAGATCAAGCCGCATCCGGACACCCGCAAGAAGGTCGTGACGATGCAGCTCTATTGCCCGGCCGATGAAAGCCAGCAGGCCCTCGGCACGACGCTGTATCGGGCCTCCCTCAAAGGGCTGTTTCACGTCGGCTCCTACTGCCTGGAGCCAGTGAAAACGATCCCCTTCCTGCCCAATGTCGGATACGCGTTCGTCGTTCTGAAAGCCTATCACTCGCTGACAAAAATGAGCTGGCACGGCCGCCCGCCAATCAAGACCGATCAGCCCCGGATATCCATCCTCAACACCTTCTACGCGAGCGAAGACGTCGGCTTCTGATCGTTTCCAACGCGCAGCGTTCGCGGGCCCGGCGAACGCGTGTGAGCATGCTCGCGGTGCCAAGCGATCGTTGTAACGCTCACCTCATCGTCGCGAGCTGGACTGCGAGCGCGCAGGCCCGGTAGTATTCGTCGAGATTGATCCACTCGTCTGTCGTGTGCGGCTCGTTTTGCCCGGCGCCGAAGGTCACGGTAGGCACGCCGTGGCGGACCATCCAGTTCGCATCGAGCCCGCCATTGGCGGCGCGGATGTTCGGCGTTGCGCCGATTTCGGACACGGCCGCCATCGCGCGCTTCACCACGGGCAGACTCTCCTTCATCCGGAACGGATAATAGTCGGTCTCAGCCTTGAACTTGACGCGGCCGGTCTTGCCGTCGCTGTTCTTGACGCGCCTGGCGGCCTTCTCGAACGCCGTTTTGTAGGCCCTGGTGATCTCCCTGAAGAACGTGCGGTCGTGGCTGCGGCTTTCTCCGCGCACATGCACGTAGTCGGTGACGACATTGGTTGCGTCGCCTGCCGGCCTTCCCTCTCCGCCGGTCACCGGGCCGACATTGCTGGTGCCAGCCCGCTTGCCCTTCACCACCTTGCCGAACCAGCCGCCGGCCTTCACATCGGCCAGCGCAAGCGCCAGAATCATGGTCGAAGAGATGCCGCGCTCCGGCGCAACGCCGGCGTGCGAAGCACGGCCGAAAATCTCGACCTGCCAGCGGTCCGCGCCGACGGCGCCGATGGTGACATTGGAGGCCGCGCCACCGTCATAGTTGAAGGCCATCATGGGCGAGCCGAGCTCGGCGGTCTTGACGTGTCGCGCCCCGTAAAGCCCGCTCTCCTCGCGCACGCAGAACAGCAGCGTGATCGGCGGATGATCGAGCTTCTGCTTCTCGAGCTCGGCCGCCAGCGTCACGAGCACGCCGCAGCCGCAGCGGTTATCGCCGCCGAGCGCGGTCTTGGCCTGATTGACGATCTTGCGCCCCGAAACTTTCGGCTTGGCGCCGGCGCATAGCGGCACGGTGTCCATGTGGGTCATGAACAGGATGCGCGGCTGGTTATGCATTGCCCCGCGCCCGGGCAGATCGACGATGAGGTTGCCGGTCTCGGTCGGTACGGGAATGCGCGTGTTGGCATCATCGAGCCGGATCGCGTCCGCGGGCACACCGACCCCCTGCAAGGCCGCGCTCAGCTCCTGCCCAATCGCCGCTTCCTTCCCGGTCACGCCCTCAACGGCGAGGAAGCGCATGAGGCGGTCAGTGGCGGCGTGCGTGTCTATGGGCATGGCGGGATTTCCCTGGTGAGGCCTGCGGAGCTTGCAAGCATCGTTCGGGACGCGGCGCTGCGCAAGGTCGGCGGGATCAGGCCGCCATGCGGGACCGCCGAGCGGTCACCCGCGGCCGCTGGGAACGCATCGATCCAGGGTCGAGGACCAGCAAGCCCAGCGAACTATGCCCCTATCAATGACAGATGAGCGAGTACTTCGAGCAAGGCGCCATGCGCGGTTCGACCCCCTCCACGGTTGCGGCATAGATGCCAAGGCCGGCGAAGACCAATACGGCCACGGCAATCAGAATTGTCTTGGACTTCATAAAGGAGCTTCGCAACCGAGGAGGATATCGATTTGTCGCGTTGCGGCTTCACGGCGTTCAATGGTTGAGGCATGGGAAGCCGCAAACTCGCAGGCAGTCTGCCGCGTTAGGCAGAAATATCCTCGTCGGCCGTCGCCGGACGCGACACGACGTAGGCGGCACAGGCGAGGAAGACGACCGCAACGATCGCCGCAAGCGGCAGGGACGGATCGGCGCTAAACCAGAACACAAAAAAGCCGAACGCCATGCCGGCGCAGGCCATGACCTTGGCCGGACGGGCGATCGCTCCGGCGGCGCGCCAATCCCGCAGCGGTCTGCCAAGTGTCGGATGGTCGAGCAGCCACGCCTCGAACCGCGGCGATGAACGCGCGAAGCACCATGCTGCAATGATCAGGAAGACCGCTCCCGGCATCAGCGGCAGCACGAGGCCGATCACACCGAGTGCGACCATCACCCAACCGAGGCTGAAATAAATAATGCGCATTACACGTGCGGCCTGTTGCTGGCTTGGGCTTGGCTTCGGCGCGGCATCCCTCGAGCGACGTGCCAGGATGGGCCGGGTGAAGGGAATCGAACCCTCGTACTCAGCTTGGAAGACATACGGCGGTTCAGTTTCAGGAACGCTTTTTCTGACAAAAGCATAGCAAACTCGCCCTTTGATCACCAAGGAGGATTTTCCCTTTGTCAGAACCGATTGCTACATCCGAGTCGTCGTCATCCATTCGAGGACGGCGCGATGACCGATTTCCCGATCATCATCGCCGAGTGGGAGCGCAACGGGCCGTGCGTGGGCAGCGTATCCAGCCTCGGCGGCAACGGTAAGAGTCAGGGCGGTTCCGCGAGAGCCAACACAGGCAGCGGAGGGACGGGGCGTGGTTTGCTGTCACAACGGCTAGCGGCGGCGGTGGTGCCGGCGCTATCTGCAACGTCGTTATCAATAGTCCGGCGGGAACGTAGCGAGCGCGCACGGCGCGACGGCAGGCTCTGACGGTAACCCAGGCGGCACCGGCCCCGGTGGAATGATCATCGTCTACGAGCACTAAGGCGGAGCCAATGGCTCACGACCGCCCGAATTGATGCCGGCTTCCCCTCGGCAAATTCTAACTTCTTCGCCGTCCGGCTGACACCCACGGCGCACCCGAGGAAAGCGAACAAGATGCCGTCGCGGCTAATCTGGCCGTGCGCCAAACTCATCAGAACCGCGAAGATGAGTCCGGCCAGCAGGAATCGCGCCGGACCATAGTGCGGAGCGGTCGGCAGGAGTCCGATGATTGCACAGCCGATCAGCGCCACGAAGATGGAGCCGCCGAGCCAGCCGAATTCGACGAGCGTCTGCAGGACTGAATTGTGGACCTGGTACTGCTTCAGGCATGAGGAGCGCGAGAAGCTCTCGAGCCCGGCCCCGATCGGTCCTGCGTCCGGGATCTTCGCCAGCGCCTCTTTGGCGAGGTACTTTCGGACCTGGACGGAGTTGTGGACGTTGACGTTCGCGCACGGTGCGTCGGGAGGAACCGGAGGATAGGCGGCGAACTGGAGAACCGCTCTACCGGTGACTGCCTCCCCGATCCAACCGAGATAGACTTTTGCCATGTCAGACCGCGTGGACATTCCAACGATGGTACCCACGATTAGAGCAAGCGTGACCACACCGACGTGCCAGCGATTGTTCTTTGGAGCCAAAAGGGCGGCCGCCCCCATGGCAAGGACCAAGGCTGCAAAAGCATATCGCACCATGGCAGCGGCAAGAATCGCAGATGCCACGAAGGTCGCGGCCGAGATCGCAGCTGTTCTGCGCGCTCTCGGATGATCCGTCGTCACCAGGGCAAGGGTAAGGAAGCCGAGCGACGTCAGCAGATGCAGAGGCAAGGCACTGAAACCCAGAACGACGGGCCTGCCGAGATTGATCCTTCCGTAGAGCAGAGTGGCGAGGGTGAAGGCGACGCCAACCGCAACGACGATGCCGGTTGTTCGCTTGAACGAGGGGAGGAAGGCGTAGAGACTTTCCATTGAGATCGACCGACACGCCACATAGGCGAACATGCTGGCGGCCAGGAGCAGCAGCTCGGATATTTCAGGCGCATCGTTGATCACGGTGGACAGCGTCACCACCGCCACCAGGCCGCAAAACAGAAGATCAATCGGGAGAAGGTGGCTAAAAGTTCGTATGCTCAAAAGGAAAACAGAAACGAGCGAGCCCGCCAGAACACTTCCGGTGATGATGCTGCTTCCTTTAAGTCCAAGCAGGCCGTAGCCGATTGAAAGTATCGAAGTATAGGAAATGAAAATTGCAAGCGCGGCGCCGAGCGCGCGCGCCGAAGTTGCAGATGTCATCGACAGCCCCTCTACCCCATCGGTTCGTGGCTGACTTAACTCCACAGCCATCCCGAGTTGTCCACCCCCAAAAGCTGAATATATGGTGGTGTTATCGCTGTTCCATCACGGCAAGCAGGTGGGAATCCCCGCCATCGCCCCTCTCGACGGGTTGACGAGCCCCGATATCTTCGCGACGTTCATGGTCAAGCACGACGGGGCCAAAGAGCGGCGCAACATGGTGCGCGTCATCTATGAGAAAACCGGCGCCGAAAGCTGGGTGCCTCTCTTCGATGAGACCGGCGCCGCGCCCTATCCCGAGCTGTGAATGAGTTCGACTGCATCAAGCGCGAGCGCGCATCGGCGGGCTCATGCTTCGCTGCGATTGGTCGCGTAAGACGAGAGAGATCACCGCATTGCAGGTTGCGCGATGAGCTTTCGTTCACATCGTTCCGTCACGGCGGACAAATCGAAGCCGGCGGCGCCGAGTTGACCGATCGCGAGATCCTCGCGCAGAGCCGGCACACCAGCGTGAGGGTGCTGCCGAGGTACGTGAAACGTACCCCCACAGCTCACGAGCGGCACCAAATAGCGCCGCACGTCGCGAACCAAGTCCGGTCAAATGTCAGAATGAGCAGCAGCGTTCTTGTCGGAACGCCGGAACAATTGAAACAATTGGAGCGGGTGAAGGGAATCGAACCC
>JAEZEU010000368.1 GCA_023432885.1 Pseudomonadota bacterium
ACCATCGCCTATGTGGTGCGCCCTGTGGGCGACGGGCCCTTCCCGCTCGCCATCATGAATCACGGGGTGTCGATGGATCCGGTGCAGCGCGGCTTCTTCCCTCTGGTCGAATTCCGCGATGCCGCAATGTGGTTTGCGCGGCGCGGCTACATGGTGGTGGCACCATCCGGTCCCGGGTATGGCGCCGCCGCCCGCGACGCAGTGGAGGCTGGAATATTCACGCTGTTTTTCTCCAATGTCGGCAAATGCACGAATCCCAATTTCCGTGACGCGGGTCTTGCAAAAGCCCAGCTCAGCCTCTGGATCATCGAGTATATGAGCACGCTGAAGCGAATCGTCCCCAACAACGTCATCGTCATCGGCCAGTCCGCCGGCGGCTGGGGATCGATCGCATTGTCGAGCGTCAACCCGCCGCCGGTGAAGGCGATCATCACCTTCGCCGCCGGACGCGGCGGCCGGGTCGATGGCAAGCCCAACAACAACTGCGCGCCCGACAAGCTGGTGGAAGCCACGGGCAATTTCGGCCGCACCGCGCGCGTGCCTGTCCTGATGATCTATATCGAGAACGACACCTATTTCGGGCCCGAGTTGTCGAAGCGCATGCATGTGGCTTTCACCGCCGCTGGCGGAAACGCCGAGTACCACCTGTTTCCGCCGCATGGCAGCGACGGTCATTTTTTCGTCGACACGGCAGATGCCGTCCCGATCTGGTCGCCGGTGGTCGGCGCCTTCCTCGACAAGCACAAGTGAGGAGCCATGCGACATTCACACTGGCGGCAAATTCTGTTCATTGCCCTCGCCCTGCCTTCCGCACCGACACTTGCGCAGCAAGCTGCAAGACCCGCCGAGGATGGGTTCGCTGTGCGCGGGCAACGCGAAGCCCGAGAAATCAAGTATGGCGATTGGCAGAAGTTCTGTTTCAAGCCTGGCGGCGCCAAAACGGTATGCCGCACCACGATCAGCGGCACCTTCGACACGGGCCAGATCGCGGTTCGCGTCTATTTCACAGAGCGCGAGGACGCCCGTACCGGGCGGCTGCAGCTGTTCCTACCTGTTGGACTTTATATGCCGCCAGGCGCTAAGGTCAGCGTTGACAACGGAACAAAATTTAAGGTGCCGTTCTCCTGGTGCCTGACCAATACTTGCGTTGCCGGGGACGCCGCCAAGCCGGCTCTGCTGCGCGAGATGGAAAGCGGCAAGAACCTGATGGTAGAGGTGGTTGATACCAATTTGCTGGCCGTCACGACAAAAATACCGCTCGACAAGTTCGCGACCGTGCGCAAGGGCGCGCCGGAAAAAGTCTTTGAACAGAATATCGACGAGTAGCTACGCCAGTCCGGTCGCTCGCGCGATCGGTTCGATCAGGGACTGCGCGGTGAACGGCTTCGTCAGATAAGCAAGGCACCCTGAGGCCAGCGCGGCTAGGCGGGTGGCCTCGCTGTCATTGCCGGTGATATAGATGACCGGTACCTTGACGCCCCTCTCCGCAAGCTGATGACGCAATTCTATCCCCGAACCGTCGCTCAGATTGATGTCAAGCACGATGCAAACGGCCTGATCGAAGTCGGGGTGATCCCTCAGCGCCTTGGCGGTTTCGAATGGAACGGCTTCGTAGCCGTGCTGCTTGAGCAGCCGTCGCATGCCCTTGAGCATGGAGGGATCGTCATCAACGACAAAAACTGCTTTGCGATCCAACAAGGTGCTTGGCCTTAACGATGGTCTCCGGGATGGCCGGCCAACATTTCAACTGAACGGGGGTTCCAAATTCACCAGCCTCATCCAACAGGCGGCTGGCCGACACGCTATGTGCTGGGCAACATGCGCCCGGCCAACAAATCTTCACATTGTCCTTTTGGACAGGTCGCCGCGGCGGTCAGCCAAGCACTCCGAGCCGTTCGGCCAGCGTCACGAGCTCAGCCAGAGATTGCACCTTCATCTTCTCCATCACCTGATGGCGATGCGCCTTGATGGTCCGCTCCGTCGTTCCGAGTTCGTGGGCGATCTGCTTGTTGAGCTTGCCGCGCACGACGAGACCGAAGACCTGCCGCTCGCGTGGCGTCAGCGCAGCCACCAGCATCCGCATCTCGTCCAGCTTTTGCCGCCGTCCGCGCACGTTCGAATATCGGGCCAACGCCCGCTCGATGGCGCCGAGCAGTTGCTCGGAGTCGACCGGCTTGGTGAGGAAATCCTCCGCGCCCGCCTTGATGGTACGCACGGTAGTGGGCGTGTCGGCATATCCGGTCAGGAACACGATCGGCAGGGTTGAACCAAGCTCGTTGAGCCGGCTCTGCAATTCCGGACCGCTGAGGCCGGGGATTCGCACGTCGAGCAGGATGCAACCGGGCTCACTTTCGTCCGGCGGGGAGTCGAGCAGTTGCTGCGCGGAGGGATAGGTCGCTACCTGATAGCCGGCGAGCTTCAGCCGTCGTTCGATCGCCGAGCGGAAAGACGCATCATCGTCGACGACATGGATGCGTCCCGGCATTCGCCTCTCCTATGTGGCCAGCGGCAGGGTGAAACGGAACGCGGCACCACCACCGTTCTGGTTTTCGGCCCAGATATTCCCTTTGTGGGCCAGGATGATGGTGCGCGCAATCGAAAGCCCAATTCCCATGCCTTGGTCCTTGGTGGTGTAGAAGGGGTCGAACACCTGCGTCAGCTTACCGGGCGGAATGCCGGGACCGGAATCGGAGATCGAAATCTCGACGGTAGACCCGCCGTTCAATTCCGTGCGGCCGATCACCGTTCGACCGTAGGGAATGGCGGCCATGGCGTCCATGCTGTTGACGACCAGATTGAGCACGACCTGCTGCAACTGGATCGGGTCCCCCTTGATGCGCAGCGGCCCGGGCGCGGTCTGCAGATAGAGCGCGACGTTGCGCGCCGAGGCCTGTACCGACATGAACTTGAAGGCCTCGTTCATGACCTCGTTGAAGTCGACTTCCCGGGTCTCGAAAGGCGTCCGCTTCAGGAACGCGCGCAAGCGGCGGATCACCTCACCGGCACGCTGATCGTCCCGTTTGATGTCGGCGAGGATTTCCCTGATCTCGCCGAGATCGGGATTATCCGACTTCAGGATCAGTTCAGCGGTCTCGGCGTTGGTCAGGATCGATCCAAGCGGCTGGTTCAATTCATGGGCGATCGATGACGATAGTTCGCCTGTCGTCGCCTGCCGGTTGACGTGGGCAAGCTCAGTCATTCGCCTCTGCGACTCGACCTCGGCATCGCGCCGCATGTGCCGCTCGTGCAGCAGGAACATGATCAACCCCGCCTGCACCAGCAGTGCCGCGGCAATCGCCAAGCTCTGCCATCGGTACTTCTCCATAAGGGTGGGGTCGCGGAAGCGGACCTCGCTGTCTTCCGGCGGGCTGGCCTCGGTGACATTCCAGCCCTGCATCTGGGGCCAGTTGAAGATCGGCTTTGCGGCGCTGACGGCCGGCGGAATGTCCAGCATCGCGAACACCACGGGCGTCGCAGGCCACGGCTCCGCATACAAGTGCAAGGCATGCTCAACCTTCGCCTTGTCGATCGTCACGATCACGCCGATCGGCTTGTCCCTGTACTTTTCCTTCAGGTGCCGTTTCGGGCTTTCCTCATAGGCGCCGCCGCGGAAGCACGTCAGGTCCATCGAGGCGCGCAATCCCGACCAGAGTTGGCAGTAGGAGGGGCCGCAAAGGACCGATTGATCAAGCACCACGGCAAAATGCGGACGCATCTCCCGTGCCGACAGACAGGGCGGCATGAGCCAAGCGACAAGTCCGACAATCAGTCCTTCAAGCGAAATGATCTTGATCATGCGCCGCGGACATCACACCAACTGCAACCGAAACTAGCATCTGGCGTATGCAAGGCAAACGTTAGTTGTCTCGTCAGGTGGCTGTCGTTCCGGCAAGCGAACTGACCCATCTTCGCCACCTGTCCTTTGGGACAATGGACCGTCGGTTAGTGATCGGGAGAATGCCCCGGATCGTGAGTTGATTTCGCGGAATGCGACAGCGGAATCCCCTTCGATCAGCGAAAAAACAAGGTCACCGCCCGATTCCCGGTCGTTCGAGCAAGGAGATGTCCATGTTCGCCCGCGTCAGTACCGATCTTGAAGAATTTCCAGGCATTTTCGGCGAACCCGAGCGACAAATAGGGCAGCCAATCCGGATTAATTTGAACGAATTCAGCTACAAGAAAGGCGCCGAAATCTTCGGCGAAAAGGAGCCCGCCGATTACGTCTATCAGGTAAGGACCGGCGCGGTACGGAGTTACAAGCTGCTTTCCGACGGCCGCCGTCAGATCGGCGCCTTCCACCTTGCCGGCGACATTTTCGGTCTCGAGATTGGCGCGGAGCACCGTTTCACCGCCGAGGCGATCATCGACACCACGGTTCGCCTCATGAAGCGGCGCAGCCTCGAACTGGTGGCCGAAAACGACGCAAAGGTCGCCCGGAACCTGCTCAGCATGACCACCAGCAGCCTGCGGCATGCGGAGGATCATATGCTGCTGCTGGGCCGCAAGACGTCGCTGGAGCGCGTGGCCGCCTTTCTGATCGAAATGGACCGCAGGTCGACGGCGGCAGGGATTCTCGCGTTGCCGATGTGCCGGCGTGACATCGCCGACTACCTCGGGCTGACCCTGGAAACGGTGTCGCGAGCGCTCTCGCGGCTGCACGATCTCGGCGTCCTCGGCTTCGTCGGCAACAACCAACGCCAGATCGTGCTGCTCGACCGCGCGCAACTGGCTAGTCTTGACCTGCAGCACTGAACGGGGAGCCGGGCACAGCGGTCGCACCGAGGCGCTCGATGGTCTTGAGCAGGACTTCGAACAGGACGGCGGTCGACCATCCGAACATGAGGATACCGTTCATCGCGGCCATCGGCCCGACCAGGCGCCATTCCTTGACCGGCGTGACGTCGCCGTAGCCGAGCGTGGTGTAGTTGACGAAGGCGAAATACAGGAACTCGCTGCCGGCGGGCGCGGCGCCAACGATCGCATACGAGAGTGACCAGACGACGATTTCGATCGTGTGCGCCAGCATCAGGACGAGCACGGTCGCAACCATGACGGCCATCAGGTGCATCCGCGGCCGCGCCGCAACCGTGAGGTCAGCGCGACGCGCGATAGTGATGGCGGCAATGGTGCTCAACGCGTGAACCATGATGTTCAACACGCTGATGAGCGAACCGACCAGAAGCTGGATTACCATTACGTCTTTCCGATTCCCGGTGCGGCGCGCCTGGACGCGATGGCCTCGGCGTCGGCAGGCGGAGTCAGCACGTCGTTGTCGTCGCGCACCCATGCCGTCAGTAATTCCCAGGCAACGGCCAGGATGATCGGCCCGATGAAGAGGCCGACGATGCCGTGCGCCAGCGTACCCCCGATCACGCCGAGGAAGATCACCAGCGCCGGCGTGGTCAGGCCCCGTCCCATCACGATGGGCTTCAGCACGTTGTCGGCAAGGGAGACCGGGACGATGCAGAGCGTAACGATCAGTGCTGCGGCAAAAGATTTGGTTGCCCAGATCCAGATGAGCACCGGGATAACGAGGATAGCCGATCCGATCTGCAGGATACCGAGCATCATCACGGCGAAGGCCAGCAATCCGGCTTTGGGAACGTCGGCCAGCTTCAGGATAATCCCGATCGCGAGCCCTTGCGCGACCGCGATCCCGATCACGCCCTGCGCCACCGAGCGGATGGTTGCGCCTGCGAGCACCAGAAAATTCTGACTGCGATCGGCAACCACCCGCGACAGGAAGCGGTCGCTGGCCGCCACCAGCCGCGGACCGGCCGGAAACAAGAAGCCGGTCAGAGCAACCGCGATAAGGAATTTCAAGGTGCCGATGCCCGCATCGCCGGCCAGGCCGAGCATCGTTCCTGCCAGCGGCTTCAGATGCGGGGCGAACTGGCTCAGGGCCGCGCTCAGATTGGTGGAGGCCTGCTCCCATAGGGCGTAGAGCTGCGTGCCGATCAGCGGCCAGTCCTTGATGAATACCGGCGGCGACGGGACTACGACGGTTCCCGCGCTCAGCTCCGCCGCAAAATCGCGGAGTCCATCCACCGCGCCCAGACCGAGCCAGGTCGCCGGCCCGATGATGATGCCAAGGTTGATGATCGTGAGGATGGTTGCTGCCAGTTTCGGCCGATTGCCGAGCAGACCCGATAGCCAATTGAAGACGGGATAGAGCGCAACGGCCAGAACCACGCTCCAGGCGAGGATCGGCACGAACGGCCGGATCACGACAAACGACCAGTAGATCAGCAGCGCGAGCAGCGCGAGGCGGATCGCGAGTTGGATTTCGTCCTCGCCTGCCAGAAGCTGTCGAATGGTTCGCAAGCGATTTGTCCCATGTCCAATGCACGACGATAATCGGCCCACGCACACGGCAGGCTTGATTCAAATCAACCGTCTCGTTCCGGATGGCCGGGGGATCCGGGATCCTGGATTGGCCGTCTTCTCGTCAAGAACTTGAGGAAGCAGAAATCCGTGGCCAGCACAATTGATCTCCCCGGCTTCATCGTTCAAAAATATGATATAAATCAATCTGTTGCGCCGCGCAGTTCGCCTTTAACCTGGGAACAAAGTCGGCAAGCCCGGCCACGCTGGGCTGGCGCCAAATGACGCCTCCGCGGCGATTGCGACCAGGCACGATTTGGCAGAGCGTTGCACGACACGTGGGGATGATTCGTGCTGGCCGACGCGACCGATCGCTATCTGGAGAGTTTGAACGCAGAGCAACGTCAGGCGGTCGAGCACGGCGGATTGAACGGAACCGCAGGCTCGCCTCTGCTCGTCATTGCCGGGGCGGGATCCGGAAAGACCAACACGCTCGCACACCGCGTCGCGCACCTGATCATCAAGGGGGCCGATCCCCGCCGCATGCTCTTGATGACGTTTTCGCGTCGCGCGGCATCCGAAATGACACAGCGCATCGAACGCATTGCGCGCCGCGTCCTTGGCGAGAACGCCGGCATCATGACGGATGCGTTGACCTGGGCCGGCACCTTCCACGGCATCGGGGCTCGATTGCTGCGGGAGCATGCCGAACGCGTCGGCCTTGCCCCCGGGTTTACAATCCACGAT
>JAEZEU010000500.1 GCA_023432885.1 Pseudomonadota bacterium
GAGCGCACGGTGAAGATGCGTACATGGGCGTCGTTGGCGCTGTCTGCCGGCGGCAGCACGAAGGTCGTCTCCGAATAATTGAACTCGGTGGCGATTGCCTGCATCTGTTCGGGCGAAAGCCCCTCGGCATCCAGCACCACGGCGAGAGGATTGCCGCCGAAGGCGCGGTCGGTGAAGACGTCGACGGTGATGTAACGGCGCTGCATGCAAGGCACTCCCTATCCCAACTGCCACACCGCCATCGGACGGTCGTATCCGCGGATCGGCACCTCGCCGAGCGCCACCGCGTCCCTGGCCTCCTCGCCGATCGCATCGCGCACCGCCTGCGAGATCAGGAACTGCGAGTTGAAGTCCTTGTTGAGCGCCTCGATCCGCGCCGCGAAATTCACGGTGTCGCCGATCACTGTGTATTCCTTACGTCTCGGCGAGCCGATGCTGCCGGCCACGACCTCGCCGACATGCACGCCAATGCCGATGCGCAGCGGCCAGCGCGTCGCCTTGTTGACGCGCTCGTTCGCCTCCAGCATCTCGCGCGCGGCAGCCACCGCACGATGGGCGGCGTCTTCCGCCTCCAGCGGCGCGCCGAAAAGGGCGAGAAAGCCGTCGCCGAGAAACTTGTTCACGATGCCGCCGTGGCGGTCGAGAATGTCGACCAGGACCGCGAACGCGCCATCGAGCCGGTCGACCACTTCCTGCGGCGAGCGGTCGCGCGCACCGGCGGTGAAGCTGCGGAAATCGACGAACATCACGGCGACGCGGCGGATGTCGCTGTCGGCGCCCGTGCCTTCGAGCATCAGCCGCTCCACCACCTGCGGCGAGACGTGCTGGCCGAACAGGTTGGTGATGCGGTCGCGCGCGGTGGCGGCCTTGACGCTGGCCTCGAACTGCCGGCGCAGCTGCATGCCGACCGCGCCGGCCAGCATGCCGCAAATCAGGACGATCATGCTGCGTGCGGCGTGATAGAACAGATCCAGCGGCGGATCGGGGTGGTAGAACATCGCCATGTAGAACAGCTGGGTCGCCGCCACAGCGCCGGTGAAGGTCGACAGCCAGAAATCCAGCCGCAGCGTCGAAAGGATGATGAAGATGAAATAGGTCATCGGCACAACGAAGCCGAGCGCCTGCACCGGGCCCATGGCGTTGATGTGCAACGCCAGCGCCGCCGTCGGCATCGAGGTCTCGATGAAGGCGCCGAGATAACGCCGAAAGGTCGGGACGTCCTGGTTGAGGTCGAGATGCCGCTTGATCACGGCATGGACCCAGAGCTCGAACAGGATGAAAGGGACCAAAATCGAGAAGAGATAGACGGGCTTGAGGTGCCCCATCCAGACCCGGCTCACCGCCTCCGGCGCGACGAGGTAGACCGTCCAGAGAGCGGCCGCCAGGAACGCAGCGGTCACGATCAGCGCCTTGATCCGGATCAGTTCGGTGCGAAGGATTTCCTGCGTGAGCGCATATTGGAAGTCGGTGGCAACCGCCTCGCGCTTCTTGCCTCCCCATGGCAGAAAAACAGCCATCGCCCTCCCCCTTGTCATTCCGGGATGGTCCGAAGGACCAGACCCGGAATCTCGAGATTCCGGGTTCGATGCTGGCGCATCGGCCCGGAATGACGCTGCAGTCATCGCCTCAATCCAGCGTGCGGCGGAAACGTGTAACCGCAATCGTCATTGCCAGCAACATCAGGGCAATGAGGGCAATCGCGTCGTACTGCACGTTCGCGATGGTAGCGCCCTTCAGCATGATGGCGCGGACGATGCGGATGTAGTGCGTCAGCGGCAGGATC
This sequence comes from Pseudomonadota bacterium, assembly GCA_023432885.1. Taxonomy (GTDB): domain Bacteria; phylum Pseudomonadota; class Alphaproteobacteria; order Rhizobiales; family Xanthobacteraceae; genus Bradyrhizobium. The sequence goes on from JAEZEU010000500.1 coordinate 1,784, forward strand.
TCGCCGAGATATTGCGCCCAGACCGGCATGCCGGCGAAAGGAAACATGAAGCCGGACAACAGGATGCTCGGCAGGAAAAACATCATCGAAAGCTGCATCGCCTGCAGCTGGTTCTGCACGATGGTGGAGAAAGTGTAGCCTATCGACAGATTGGTGGTGATGAACAGCGTCGACAGGATTGCCAGCATCAGCACGCTGCCGAGGATCGGCACGCCGAACAACAGCACGCCGATGCCGATGATCAGGGTTGCCTGGATGAAGCCGACCAGCACGTAAGGCACGATCTTGCCGAACATCACCTCGACCGGCTTGATCGGCATCGACAACAGGCTCTCCATCGTGCCGCGCTCGATCTCGCGTGTCACCGACAGCGCGGTGAAGATCAGCATGGTCATTGTCAGGATGGTGCCGACAAGGCCCGGCACGATATTGAGCCGCGAGGATGCCGCTGGGTTGTAGCGCGCATGCGCCCTGATCTCGAACGGCATGTTGGGGGGATCGCCGGCCTGCAGGTCGTGCTCCAGCGCGGTCTGCACCAGCGGGCCAAGTGCGGCAAGAGCCGAGCCTGCCGCAACGGGGTCCGTGGCATCGGCGGCAACCAGCAGGGCCGGCCTGTCGCCGCGCCGGACCGCTCGTTCGAAGCCGCGCGGGATTTCGACGCCGAACAGCACCTTGCCGGATTGCAGGAGGTCATCGAACTCCTCGACCGTGTGCACCTCGCGGGTAAAGCGGAAATAGGCAGTGTTCTCCATCGCCTTCAGGATCGAGCGGCCAAGGTCGGTGTCTTCCTGCAGCAGCACCGCGGTCGGCAGATTGCGCGGGGTGGTGTTGATGGCATAGCCGAACAGCATCAGCTGCATCACCGGGATCATCACGATCATCGCGAACGAGACGCGGTCGCGCCGGAGCTGGATGAATTCCTTCAGCAACATGGCATAGCTGCGCCGCCAGAAACCAAAGGTGTCCCTCGCCTCGGGACGTGGTTCGCCGGATGATGCAACGACGCTCATTGGAAATTGTCCTTGGCGCGGCTCATCAGGTCGATGAACACGTCCTCCAGCGATGGTTCGCTCTTCTGCCAGTGCCATTTGGCCTGCTCGCGATAGGGCGCGATGCTGGCCTCCAGCGCCCCCTGGTCGCGGCCGGAGACGTGCAGCGAGGTGCCGAACGGCGCCACCATGTCGACGCCCGGCTTGCCGGTGAGTTCTGCGGCGAGCCCGTTGAGCTCACCGCCGGTGACGTTCCAGGTCGAAAGCGCGGAATGCGCAATCACCTCATCGACCGTCCCGTGCGCCAGCAGGTTGCCATAGGCGATATAGGCGATCTCGTGACAGCGCTCGGCCTCGTCCATGTAGTGGGTGGAGACGAGCACGGTGAGCCCTTCGGCGGCGAGCGCGTGGATCTCGTTCCAGAAGTCGCGCCGCGCCTTGGGATCCACGCCGGCGGTCGGCTCGTCGAGCAGCAGCAATCGCGGGCTCGGCAGCGTGCAGGCGCCGAGCGCAAGCCGCTGCTTCCAGCCGCCGGAGAGTTCGCCCGCGAGCTGTTCCTCGCGGCCGGAAAGGCCGAGCCGGCCGATCATGTCGCGCGCCGCGCCCTTGGGGTTGGCAAGGCCGTAGAGCCGCGCCACGAATTCGAGGTTCTCGCGCACGGAGAGGTCCTGATACAGCGAGAAGCGCTGCGTCATGTAGCCGACCCGGAGCTTGATCTTGTCGGCATCGCGGCGAATGTCGTAGCCCAGGCACGTGCCGGTGCCGCTGTCGGGCGTCAGCAGGCCGCAGAGCATGCGGATCGTCGTCGTCTTGCCCGAGCCGTTGGGGCCGAGAAAGCCGTAGATCGAGCCGCGCTTGACCTGCATCGACAGGTCCTGCACGACCGTGCGCCCGCCGAACGATTTTGTCAGCCCCTTCACGTCAATGGCGATATCGGGGGCGGATGGTGAGACATTGTTCATCGCTTGTCCGCTACCGGAACCGGGGCGTTGAGATAGACGCTGACCGGCTGGCCGACACGCAGAGCATCGGGCCGCGAGGGCCGCGCCTGGATCAGGTAGACGAGCTTGTTGCGCTCATCGAGGCTGTAGATGACAGGCGGGGTGTACTCCGCCGTGGTGGCGATGAAGTAGATTTTGGCGGTGAGGTCGGCCGAGCAATTATCGCAGGTCACCCTTACCTCGTCGCCGATGGCAAGCTTCGGCAGCTCGGTCTCTGGCACGAAGAAGCGAATCTTCATGTTGCCGGGCGGCATGATCGAGAGCACGGGACGCCTTTCCGGCACCATCTCGCCCTCGCGGAAATAGATCTGCTGGATGGTGCCGGCGACCGGCGCAAAGCCCTTGCGCCGCGCCAGCCTCGTCTCCGACGTGTTGACGCGGGCTTCCGCCACCCGCAGCGCGGAAACGGCGGAATCGAGATTGGCCTGCGTGCCCGAGCCGGTCCTGCTCAGGGATGCGGCGCGGTCGTAGGTCTGCTGTGCATTGGCCAGCGTCGCCTTGTTCTGGTTGAGGTCGGCCTGCTGCAGATCGTCATCCACTGAATAGAGCTGATCGCCGACCTTCACCTGGTCGCCCTCACGGACGAGAAGCCTGGTCACCCGACCGCTCTCGTCAGGGCTGACGAAAATCATGTCGGCCTCGACCCAGCCCTGGAAGCCGGGATCGCGCCTGTCGTTGCAGCCGGCGAGAACAGCCGCAAGCGCCAGCGCCACGAAAAATCTTGTCGCCGCCGCCGACGAGATCATGTCGTCCTCCGTTCGCCGAAGATCAGATCGAGATGAGAGCGAAACATCTCGATCGCATCGAGCGGCGCATGCTTTGCGAACAGGCTCTGCCAGATCACCGCGATCATCGCGGGGGCGACCACGATCTGTGGGAAGTTCGCGAGAGTCCTGTTTGTGATCTCGCCGCGCGCAATGCCGAGCTCGATCATCGCCCGCATCCCGGCGAGCCCCCTGGAGACCACCTCGCGGTAATAGAAGTCGGCGATCGCCGGGAAGCGCGGGCCTTCGGCGATGATCAGCCGCACGATGTCGCCGCGCCGCGTATTGACGATCTCGTGGATGAAGTTGAGCGCAAAGGCTTCGATGAGGTCCCGCACCGATCCGCCGGCGGGCGGGGTTACCTGGATGCGACCAACCAGCGGCACGATCGCGGTGCGGATCAATTCCTCGAACATCGATTCCTTGTCCTTGAAGTGGAGGTAGATCGTGCCCTTGGCGACGCCCGCCCTCTTGGCAATGTCGTCGAGCCGCGTGGCGGCAAAGCCGCGCGCGATGAATTCCTCCATCGCGGCCTCGATGATCGCCTGCCGCCGCTCCGCCGCGCGCTCGGCGCGGTTGAGCTTGATCAGCGGCAACTCGCCCGAGACGACTTTGGAGTCACCGGCGCGCGCCGCGCTGCTGGCGGCGCGGCGGGCGGGTTTTGGACGGCTCCGGGTCTTACGCTCTCTAGTCATGGGAAGAATATGACTGACCAGTCAGTCATGGTCAACAGAAGCTTGAAAGACCGCCGTCACATCGATGTGAATGGAGTTCAGGTAAATGGCTTGCGGAAAAGCCACTCCCTCGGCCCAGGCCATTGACCGATCCACTGCCTCTGCGGCTAGCTGATATTGAGTACGACGCGACCGTCGATCCTGCCCGACTTCATGCGGTCGAAGACGTCATTGATTTCTGCGAGCGGCGCCTTGCTGATCTCCGCACGCACCTTGCCATCGGCCGCAAATGCAATCGCTTCGTGAAGATCGCGGCGGGTGCCGACGATGGAGCCGCGGATGGTGATGCGCTTCAGGACCACGTCGAAGATCGGCGTCGGGAATTCACCGGGGGGCAGCCCGACCAGACTGACGGTGCCCCTCCGGCGAACCATCTTCAGCGCCTGCGCAAAAGCAGCGGTGGACACCGCTGTCACCAGAACGCCGTGTGCCCCGCCGCCCGTTGCGGCCAGGATCTTCTCCACGGCATCCGCAGCCAGCGCGTTGACGGCGAGATCGGCGCCAAGGTTACGCGCCAGCGCGAGCTTGTCCTCGGCGATATCGATCGCGACGACCTTCAGTCCCATGGCTTTTGCGTATTGGACCGCGACATGGCCGAGCCCGCCGGCGCCCGAGATGACGACCCATTCGCCCGGCCGCGCTTCAAGCTCCTTCAATCCCTTGTAGGTGGTGACGCCCGCGCACAGGATCGGGGCGATCGCCGCATAATCGACGTTCTCGGGCAGCTTTGCTGCGAACGCAGCAGAGGCGATGACGTATTCGGCGAAACCGCCGTTCACGCTGTAGCCGGTGTTGTGCTGATGCTCGCACAGCGTTTCCCATCCGGTCTCGCAGTATTCGCAGGCAAGGCAGGCATCATGCAACCACGCTACGCCGACCGCATCGCCGACTTTCAGGTTGGTCACTCCCGGTCCGAGTGCCGCGACAATGCCGGCAGCCTCATGGCCGGGAATGAAGGGTGGAACCGGCTTTACCGGCCAATCGCCGGATGCCGCATGCAGATCGGTGTGGCAGACGCCGCACGCTTTCACTTTGACCAGAACTTCGCCCGGACCCGGCTGTGGCACCGGAACATCCTGAATCGCAAGGGGCTTGCCGAATTGTGTGACGACGGCGGCTTTCATGGTTGGCATAGACTGCTCCCTTCGTTTCGCAAGCAGATTAGCGACTATGCACCCGTCGTCCCCTGACTTGAATCAAACAAGCACCATGGTTTGCGCAGCGAAAGCGGCATCATGGCAACGCCGTGACACCGGCCGCGCGAGAGGCGTGACGGCCTCAGCTGTGAAACTTCAGCCCGTCGACGATCTTGTCGATCACCTTGCGCTCGGCGCGCATGGCGAGCCCGACCAGGTTGAGATCGGCGCGGGCGACCGCCCTCACCGCCTCGCGGTTGGCCGCGTCGTGCGTTGTCCCGAACATGTCCTCCGTGTAGACGGCTGGCGTAACGTTGCGCGCCAGCGCCCGCTCCAGGGCGCGCGACAGCGCCGGGCGGTCGGCGCCATAGATCAGGATCGGCTGGCCGATCAACGAGAGATACTTCGTACCCGAGCCATCTTCGTAAGGCTCGCCGATGCATTCGGGAAATTGGGCCGCGATGCCGCTGGTGAGGAAGGATGCGACGTTGAGCTTCTGCCAGGCTTCCAGATCGGTGCGGATCACGACCGCGATCTTAGTATCGAATTGCATGCAAACTCCAGGGTCATTCCGGGGCGCGAAGCGAGCCCCGAATGACAGTAGCAAAATCATCCCCTGGCGTCGCAGGCCCAGGCGCGGATGACGCATTCCTTGCCGCCGTACTCGTAGCATTTGCGCGTCGCGGCGTTGAGCGAGGAGGAAATCTTCGGCTTAACGGCATAGCCGTGCGGACCGCACGGATTGGTCATGTCGATCGCGAGCGCGGCGCAGGCTCGCTTCATCGTCACGGTCGTGCACTGGCCCTTGCATTGCTTGAGCGCGGCGATGCGCGCGTCCTCCTCGGCCGGATAGTCGTAGGCCTGGCCGTAGGCGCCGCACTTGCCGACCGCGAACGCGCCGGCAGCCCAGGATTCAGTGATGAGGCGCGAGGCGGCCAGCAGCAGCGTCAGCGCGAGAACAAGCAGCGCACGCCGCTGCGCTTTCGCCGTCGAAACGATCAAAATCCCCTCCCCCAGGGCAATCCGGGGCGAATCTAGGGCGGGGTCGTTTCCACTTGGTGAACGGGAGATTGAAATTGGGAGAGCCGGCGTGCGGTCACCCGCGCCGCGCGGCTTCCAGCCCCTGTGGCGTATCGATGTCGAGGAAAGCGCTGTCGCCTTCGACCGGCACTTCGGTGACCGCCTCGGCATGCTTGGTAATCAAATGCCGCGCGCCGGTATCGCCATCCAGCGTCATCAACTCTTTGAAGAAGCGGCGCGACCACAGCACGGGATTGCCGCGCCGGCCTCCCGCGACCGGCACGGTGATCAGATGACCCCGGTCCGGCGCGAAGGCATCGATCAGGCGATCGATCAATTGCGCGTCGATCAACGGCATGTCGCCGAGGCAGACGATGGCGCCATCCGCCTTGTCGCAGACCGCTGCAATTCCGGCCTTCACCGAGCTTGCGAGTCCGCCGGCGAAATCGGGATTGCGCACGAACTTCACCTTCAATCCCTCGAGCGCCTGTTCGACCAGTTCGGCCTGATGGCCGGTGACGACGATCACGTCCGTCGCCTTGGAGGCCAGCGCCTGCTCGGCAACGATCCGTACCAGCTTCTTGCCGTTGAGTTCGGCGAGCAGCTTGTTCGGACCGCCCATCCGCGTCGAGCGACCGGCCGCGAGCACGATGGCAGAGACGTTGCGGTTGCCCTCCGTGTCGGGGACGCTGCGCGGCTGGCCGCGCGTGACGATTTCCATCAACAAGCCGCCGACACCCATCCCTGTGAGATCGGCACGGGTCACCTTGAGACCGGCGAGCAGCCGCATCAGCACCCAGTCAAAGCCGTTCTCGACCGGCGAGCGCGCGCAGCCGGGCGCACCCAGCACCGGAACGCCGCCGGCATCGCCGATCAACAGGAGATTGCCGGGGTCGACCGGCATGCCGAAATGCACGATGGCGCCGCCGATTTCCGTGATCGCGGCGGGAATGACGTCGCGGCGATCGGCTATCGCCGACGCTCCAAATACGATCACGAGTTCGGCACCGAGCCCGAGCAATTCCTTGATCGATGCAGCCAGCAGCCTTTCGTCGTGGGGCACACGCCGCTCGGCAATGATGGCGGCGCCGGCCGGCGCCAGCCGTTCGGCGGTAACGCGCAGCGTCTTGTCGATCACCTTTGGCGAAAGACCAGGCCGCTGGGTCGAGACGATGCCGACCTTCTTGATGACATAAGGCGCAACACGCAGCGTATCCCTCCCCGCCACCGCGACGGCAGCATCGCGCAAGCCTGCTTCGACGCCGAACGGGATCAGCTTTACGGTTGCGATCATCTCGCCCTCGACGACCGGCTTGAAGGCCGGCAATGTCGCCAGCGTGATCGCTTCATCCACGCCGTTGATGCGATCCACCGCGGTGCGGTCGACCACCAGCACGCCCGCGCGCGCCGCGAACAGGTTCGACCGGCCGGTGAAAGCGCGCTCGACATTGACGCCATCGCCGGCCACGGCCTGCGCGATGCTGGCGGCAGCGACGTCTTCGGAGACGTCGCCCTGCTCGAGCCGGACAACTACGATCTCCTTCACGCCGGCCTTTTCGAGCGCTTCCGCCTCGGCGTCCCCAACGGTGGTGCCCTTCTTGAGCACCAGCGCGCCTTGGCGCAGCGTGTGCACGGTTACGCCGCCGATCGCTTCCCTGGGACTGGCCGGGCCGAATTTCATGCCGCCTGTTCTTTTTCCTTGGGTGGCAGCCGCAGCTGCGCGGTGATCTCGGCCATGATGGCAACAGCGATCTCCGATGGCGACACCGCGCCGATGTCGAGCCCGATCGGCGCGTGGATACGCGCGATATCAGCCTCGGAAGCGCCCTGCGCCCTCAGCCGTTCCGCGCGCTTGGCATGGGTCTTCCGCGAGCCGAGCGCGCCGATATAGAAGCAGTCCTTGGCGAACGCATGCAGCAACGCCGGATCGTCGATCTTGGGATCATGGGTCACAGCCACGAAGGCGGTGTAGTGGTCGATGTTGAGCGGCGGCAGGGCCACGTCAGGCCACTCGGCGATCAGCGGCACGTCGGGAAAACGTTCGGGGCTGGCAAAGGCCGTACGCGGATCGACCACGGTGACGTCGTAATCCAGCGACCGCGCCAGCGGCGCAAGCGCCTGGCTGATATGGACCGCGCCGATGATCACAAGCTTCGCCGTCGGCGCGTAGACATTGAGGAACAACTTCTTGCCGCCAACCTCGACATTGCCGCTCTTGCCCATGCGCAATTGCTTGGAAAGCTCGGCGCGGAGCGGATCGGCGGCGATGTCCTTGGCCTTCACAAGGCGCTGCTCGCCATCAGCGGTGTCGGTAACAACAATGACCGGACGGCGAGCGGCACGCTCGGCATTCAACTCCTTAAGGATCTCGATCTTCACGGCTAGCCAACCTTCTCGACGAAGACGCGGATAGTGCCGCCGCAGGACAGGCCGACGTTCCACGCGGTCTCGTCCGCGACGCCGAACTCCAGCATCTTGGGTTTGCCGCTGGCAATCACGTCCAGCGCTTCGGTGACGACAGCGCCCTCGACGCAGCCGCCGGAGACTGACCCCAGAAACGTGCCGTCGTCATTGATGACGAGGCTGGAGCCTGCGGGGCGCGGCGCAGAGCCCCAGGTTTCGACCACGGTGGCGAGCGCCACGCCATGGCCGGCATTCTGCCAGTCCTCGGCGGCTTTCAGAATGTCTTCGTCGCGGTTGAGCATGGCAGGGCCTCGTTCAGGCTACGGAGCGGATCAAGCTGCGGTGGTGCGGCGGAAGCGGCGCCGAAAGCGCCTCGACCAGCCCTTCGATCGAACTCAAGTTATGCACCGGGCGGAATTCGTCAACGTGTGGCAGCATCATTTTGATGCCCTGCGCCTTGGCTTCGAAGCCGCTGTAGCGCAGCAGCGGGTTGAGCCAGATCAGCCGGCGGCAGGAGCGGTGCAGCCGGTCCATCTCGAAGGCGAGATTGTCATCGGCCTCGCGCTCCAGACCGTCGGAGATCAGGAGCACGATGGCGCCCTGCCCGAGCACGCGGCGCGCCCACAGCTTGTTGAAGGTATGCAGGGAAGTCGCGATGCGGGTGCCGCCGGCCCAGTCCTCCACCGACTGCGAGCAGCTCGCCAGCGCCTCGTCGGGATCCTTGGCGCGCAGCGCCCGTGTCACATTGGTGAGCCTCGTGCCGAACAAAAATACCGAAACCCGCTTGCGGGCGTCGGTGATGGCGTGGAGAAAATGCAGGAATAGCCGCGTGTACTCGCTCATCGAGCCGGAGATGTCGAGCAGCGCCACGATCGGCGCCGGCTTCTCGATCCGACCGAGCTTTCTGATGTCGATGATCTCGCCGGACGTGCGCAAGCTGCGGCGGATGGTGCGGCGCATGTCGAGGCGAAGCCCGCGCGGGTCGGGCTGATGCCGGCGGGTGACGAGTTCGGCCTGCGGCAGCTGCATCCTGGCGACGGCACGGATCACCTGCGCGATCTCGGCCGCGCTCATCTGCGCAAAGTCCTTCTTCTGCAGGATCTCCTTGTCGGAAACAGAAAGCCGCAATTCCTGCTCCTGCGCCTGCGGCATTTCTTCGCGCATCGCCGGCTGGGACATCGCCTCTTGCACGCGGCGCGAGGCCGGCGGCGGCTTCTTTTTCGCTTGATCAGGCAGCGGCACCGAATCCAGCATGTGCTTCCAGTCCTCGGCCGCACGGAAGAACAGCTCGAACGCCTGCGCAAAGATCAGCGCATGCTCGTGGCGCTTGACGAAGATCGCCTCCAGCGTGGTGTAGACATCGCCGCGGTTGCCGATGTCGATCACCTGCAGCGCGTTCATGGCGTCGATGACCGAGCCCGGACCGACCGGCAGGCCAGCCGCGCGCAATGCGCGGGCAAAGCCGACGACGTTGTCGGCCATTTGGCCGGTAGGCGGATTGAGGTGGTCGATGGCCGTTGGCATCTTAATCCTCTCGTCATTCCGGGATGGTCCGAAGGACCAGACCCGGAATCTAGAGATTCCGGGTTCGATGCTGACGCATCGCCCCGGAATGACGGGACTCTTACAAGCGACTCAGTTCTCGCTCGTCGCTTCCTTCAAAACCTTCTGCAGTCCCTCGCCCTGCATGCGCGCGATGTCGTCCTGGTATTTCAGGAGCGCGCCGAGGGTGTCGCCGACCACCTGCGGGGTCAGCGAGCGGGCATCGAGCTCGGTCAGTGCCGTGGCCCAGTCGATGGTCTCGGCGACGCCCGGCGACTTGTAGAAATCCTGATCGCGCAGCGTCTGCACGAAATGCACGACCTGCTGCGACAGTTTTGCGGAGATGCCGGGCACGCGGCTCTTGATGATGGCAAGCTCGCGCTCGGCCGAGGGGTAATCGACCCAATGGTAAAGACAGCGGCGCTTCAGAGCGTCATGGATCTCGCGGGTGCGATTGGAGGTGATGATGACGATCGGCGGATGCGGCGCCTTCACCGTGCCGAATTCGGGGATGGTAACCTGAAAGTCGGAGAGGATTTCGAGGAGATAGGCCTCGAAAGCCTCGTCGGCGCGGTCGAGTTCGTCGATCAGCAGCACCGGGCTGCCGGCGACATCAGGCTCCAGCGCCTGCAACAGCGGCCGCTTGATCAGATAGCGCTCGGCAAAAATGTCCGACGACAATTGCTCGCGGTCGGTCTCGCCCGCGGCTTCCGACAGGCGAATCGCAATCATCTGCGCGGCGCTGTTCCATTCGTAGACCGCGGAGGAGACGTCGAGGCCTTCGTAGCATTGCAGGCGGATCAGTTTGCGGCCGAGCGCGGCCGCCAGCACCTTTGCGATCTCGGTCTTGCCGACGCCAGCCTCGCCTTCCAGGAACAGTGGCCGGCCCATGCGCAGCGAAAGATAAGTCACCGTCGCCAGCGACCGCTCGGCGAAATAGCCGCGCGATGTAAGAAGCTCCAGCATCGCATCGACGGATGTTGGAAGCGCCGATGCACTCATGGGACCGCCACTCTCAGAACAAGGAACGTCACTCGCGGTCGGTTGCCGCCTGCACCGCACGGCGTGCCAGCACGCCGATCAGATGAGCGCGATATTCGGCGCTGCCATGCAGGTCGCTGTTCAGGCCCTCGGCGGAGACCGTGAGTCCGTCGAGCACCTTATGCGAGAATCGCTTCTTCAAGGCCTCCTCGAACGCGGTCAGGCGGAAAACGCCGTTGGAGCCGGCGCCGGTGACAGCGACGCGCACGTCGGCGGGACGCTTGGCCGCGAACACACCCACCAACGCATAACGCGAGGCCTGGTTGCGGAATTTGATGTAGGCCGCCTTCTTCGGCAGCGGGAACATCACTCTGGCAATGATCTCGTCGGCCTCGAGGGCGGTCGTGAACAGACCCTGGAAGAACTCCTCGGCCTTCAGACGGCGTTTGTTGGTGACGATGGTGGCATCGAGCGCCATCACGGCGGCGGGATAGTCCGCGGTCGGATCGTTGTTGGCGAGCGAACCGCCGATGGTGCCCTTGTGGCGCACTGCGGGATCGCCGATCTGGCCGGCAAGCTCAGCCAACGCCGGGATCGCTTCACGCACGGTCGCCGAGCCTGCAACGTCGGCATGTTTCGCGGTGGCGCCGATCACCAGCGATCGGCCCTTCATCTCGATCGCATCGAGCCCCTCAACATGGGAAATATCGATCAGATGCGGCGGGCTCGCCAGGCGCTGCTTCATGACCGGCACCAGCGTGTGACCGCCGGCGATGACCTTGGCGTCCTCGTTCTTGGCCAGCAAGTTGGCGGCCTGACGAACGGTCGCGGGACGATGATATTTGAATTCGTACATGAGGAGTTTCCCGATCGCAGACGCGATGAAGCTTAAGCGCGGTCCGACTTGGCCATCGCCTTGGCACCCGCGGCGATCGACACGACGATGTTCTGATAACCGGTGCAGCGGCAGAGATTGCCCTCCAGCTCCTCGCGGATGACTTCATCCGAGAGGTCGTGCCCCTTGCGATGAACGATGTCCACCGCCGTCATGATCATTCCGGGCGTGCAGAAACCACACTGCAGGCCGTGATGCTCGCGGAAGGCTTCCTGCATCGGATGAAGCGGCGCGCCATCCGGCGCGAGGCCCTCGATGGTCTTGATCTCATGGCCGTCGGCCATCACCGCAAGGGTCGTGCAGGACTTCACCGCCTTGCCGTCCAGATGCACGACACAGGCGCCGCACTGCGAGGTATCGCAGCCGACATGGGTGCCGGTCAGCCGCAGGTTTTCGCGCAAGAACTGCACCAGCAACGTGCGGGGGTCCACATTGGCGTTGACGGGATTGCCGTTCACGATCAGGGAAATTTTGGCCATCAGCACTCTCTAATCTGTCCTGCCGCAGCGCGGCAAAACAGGCGGTTTCGGGCTTTTCGGGGCGGATAATATGGGCCAGTCTGGCAATGGGCAACCTTTGGAGCCACCCATCTGGGACATGGCTTGGTATGACTTTGGTAGCCGTCAGGCGGCCTAGCCCTGCACGGCCTTGGCGAAATTGGCGAAGAACTCATCGGCCAGTTTCTTGGCGGCGCCATTGATCAGCCGCTGGCCGAGCTGGGCCAGCTTGCCGCCGATCTGGGCTTCGACGTTATAGCTGAGAAGCGTACCGCCATCCTTCTCGGCGAGCGCCACGGTGGCGCCGCCCTTGGCAAAACCGGCGACGCCCCCCTCGCCTTCACCCGATATCTTGTAGCCGTTGGGCGGGTCGAGATCGCTTAAAGTGACCTTGCCCTTGAAGCGTGCCGAGACCGGGCCGACCTTCATTTTCGCGACGGCGCGAAAGCCGTGCTCGTCCGTCTTCTCCAGCTCTTCGCAGCCGGGGATGCACGCCTTCAGGACGTCGGGATCGTTGAGCTTCTCCCACACCGCCTGGCGTGTCGCCGGAAGCTGGACTTCGCCGGTCATTGTCATTGCCATGGGGGTCTCCTGGGATCGTGTCAGCTACTCTTCCCCAAGTAGAACACGGGCGCACCAAAAGAAAGACCCACTGGAGCATAGTGTCCGCTCTCAGCTAACTCGCAAGCGCAAAGCTGCATGATTCGGCGGCGGCGGCCGGGGTGGCGAAATGCGCAAGGATGTCGCATGCTTACGCGGAATCTCGGCAAAGTCATTGCCCCGCATGACAAGGATACCACCATGCCCATGATCGACGCCGACGGCTGCCTGCTGAATGTATCAGTGGAAGGCCGCGACGGCGGACCGACGCTGATGCTGTCGAACTCGCTTGGCTGCACCCTGCAGATGTGGGAGCCGCAGATGAAGGCGCTCACCCAGCTGTTTCGCGTGATCCGCTACGACCGGCGCGGTCATGGCAAGTCTCAGGTGCCGGACGGCCCCTACTCCATCGAGCGGTTCGGCAAGGACGTGCTGGCCATTCTCGACGACCTCAATATCGAAAAGACGCATTGGTGCGGCCTGTCGATGGGCGGCATGGTCGGACAATGGCTGGGCGCAAGCGCTCCGCAGCGGATGGGCAAGATCATCCTTGCCAATACCACCTGCCACTTTCCCGACCCCACCAATTGGCACAACCGCATCAAGGCGGTGAGCGATGGCGGCTTGGCCGCGATCGCCGATACTGTGATTGCGGGCTGGCTGACCGCCGATTTCCGCGAGCGGGCGCCGCAGGCCGCGGCCACTCTCAAGGCGATGCTGCTTGCAACACCTGTGAAGGGCTATCTCGCCTGTTGTGAGGCGCTGAGCACACTCGACCAGCGCGAGCTGCTGCCGAAGATCGAGAGCCCGACTCTGGTCATCGCCGGACGCCACGACATGGGTACGACGGTCGCTGCCGGTGAATTTATGCGCAGCCGGATACCAAGCGCCAGTATGACCATTCTGGACGCCGCACATATTTCGAATGTCGAGCAGCCGCACGCCTTCACCGACGCGGTGGTCGGTTTCTTGACCCAGCGGTGATCCGGCCGCTATCGATTATCCGCGAACTGCGGCGTTGCCCAGAGCAACATCGGTTCGCGCGGCCTTCTGCACCGGACGGTCGAATACCAGCACGATGGCCGTGCCGAGCATCAGCAGCAGTTCGGTGGCATGGAGCCGCAGCGCAGCGCTCTCGCCGACCTGCGAGGCCATCAGCATGCAGGTGAAGCTGATCAGGCTGCCGATGCCGAGCGCAATTCCTAGAGCCTCGTCGCACGCGCCGTTGCGGCGGCTGGACGGCCAGCACAGCATGACGAGAAACGCCGCAAGGAATGCGATCGCCGCGAAGCGGCCGAGTGCGAGGAGCCAGGCCACGCGGACCAGATTCATGCCGGCCAGGTTCAGGTGATCGCTGACGTACAGCGCCGCCGAAATGTTCGGCTGTTCGTAGAGCGCATGCACCGGCGCGAACATGATGTTGTAGGCGACAA